>CAILBQ010000311.1 GCA_903832475.1 uncultured Acidobacteriota bacterium
GATCTTTGGAAACGCATCGAAGACGCCGCCGGCCTGAACGCTTAAAGCCCCCGTCCTAAATCGCACCCTGCCTTAAGAGGACGCCTTCATTGGCTGAATACTCACCACCAGCGGCGCTCCGTCAGCAGCCATATTCTTCCCGCCTTCCTCAATGACCAGCGCCGCAGCCCGGTCGCGAAATCGCGCCAGCTCCTCCTCCGTCAGCGAAGCCGTGCGCACCTTCTGCGCCAGCCTGCCAAGGTATCGCGGAGCCAGCCGCAGCCAGCGATGTCGTTCCACGTCCTCCGGTGGCAGCACCGATTGCGCGCACAGGTCCAGCCGCGCCAGCCACCGCGCATGCTGCCCGTTCACCGTCCAGGAGACGAAACGGCCATCCTCCGGAACGCCTTCCCCAATCGCCAAAGCTCCCTGATCCAGAAAACGCTGACGATCGCCCGAACCCAAGCCGTCGTCCTTCGATTCCCGCTGCGGCAGCAAATCCGGCAACACTCCCCGCTCCAGCATCTCCTTAACAATGAGGCGTTGATCCGCGGCAATTCCCACCGAAACCGCCTGCGCTTTGCGAACCTCATTCTTCAGGATCCGCAGCGCTTCAGCCAGCGAAGTCACGACAAAGTCCACCACACCCTCGCGAATCGCCGACCGCTGCTCCTCCGCGTCGGCAGAGGCCGCCAGCGATGCTGCGCCGGCTATGTTCGAGGCGTACAGCAAATCTCGCCCATATGCGTGAAGTCCCCCGGCAAACAGAAGCTTTCCACCCAGCCCGGCATCCCCGCGCAGCGGCGAAGTGGCCACCAGCGCCCGGTAGAGCTGGTACACATGATGAATCTGAGGAAGCGTAGCTGTGGGACTGGATGCAGGAGAAGCGGACTGGCTTGGCGTGGACATTTCCCTAAGTCTAGCGGTTCTTGCCCCATCCTCGCGCCGGGGAGCGCGGCAGCGCTCACCTACCAGCTTGAATACGGCTGCCCATCCGTGGAGTTTTCCTGGTCGCCGGAATGCACATCGTCGATTCCGGGCTCGGTTTGGTCGATCGAGTGCAAAGAATCGCTCGTGTCCGTTACCCAGCTCTCCGACGAATTGGTCATCGGATCCACCGGGATCTTCTTCAGGTATCCTGCCTCGACCAGGTCCTGCAGCGACTGAGGCGCCTTCTGCTTGTCCATGGTGTAGGAGTCGATAGCCTGCCGCATCACGTGCAGATCTTCTTTGAGAACAGCTTCATGCGCAGACTTGATCGAAGACGCGTACTTCGGCACGGCAATGGCCATCAGCACGCCAATGATCAGCATGACGATCATCAGTTCGATCAGCGTGAATCCCGATTCCCTCAAACGCCGTGCCGATTTGTTTGTCCGAATCGCCATATGCCTTACCATTCCGAATACTTCGTCCCGTCCAGCGCCGTCCCCGTGGACTTCGAATACACGTCAAAGACGCTTTGCCCGCCGTACGAATCGCTCTTGGGATCGTCCTGCATCGAGTGCAGTCCCCACTCCGCCTTGCCCGTCATCGGATCGACCGGAATTCTGCGGAGAAACTTCACTTTCTTGCCCTGAATATCGACGCCCTTCACCAATTCCTCAAGGTCAGGAGGATAATTCTGGCTGTCCACCTTGGTCTGGAAAGCGCCTTTGTCCGCCGCATCCTTGTAATGGTCGATCGCGTCGCGCATCTCCCACAGATCCCGCCGCAGCTCCCGCTCCTTATCCCGCTGCACCTTGAACCGTGCAATCGGCACCGCTGCGGACGCCAAAATTCCCAGAATCGCCACCGTCACGATCAGCTCCACCAGGGTGAGCCCCGCCTGTCCCCGGCGATGCGCTGCCGGGCGGAAGCTTCTCAGATGGCGTTGCGTCTTCATGACCCTGCTACCTCGTGGACAGCTACCCTCGTGAAGTCAGCCTACCACTGTCCCGTCTACTGAATGACGATATGAGCGTTCTGAGCGCTCGCGGCAATCGGCCTCTGCGCCGAATCCAGCGCTCCCGGCCGCGTGACAACAACGTCACTCGCCCCAGCTTGTTTCGCCTGGAACGTCAGCACCGCGACCGGCCCCGAACCGCTGATTCCCGCGGTTCCCGGTGGCCTCGATTCCGCGATCGTGATCATTCCCGGCCCGTCATCCCGGTGAACCAGCGCGACCGCCTGCCCGTCCTTGCCCAGGAAATCGCCGCTATCCACGTTCACCAGCGTCAACTTGCTCGCATCGTATTGAATCTGCATGGGAACGGACGAAATATCCTTGCCGCCGTTCAATGTCACCGTCACCGGGAAGGTCGCTCCTGCCGCCGGCGGAGTCGCTGGCCCCTGCAGAACAAAATTGACCGGCGCCGGAGGTATGCCCTGCCCCGCACCGCCCGGACCATTGCCCTGCGCTTCCTGCCGAAGCTGCGCCATCGCCCCCGGTACCGCAGCCGCAGCCGACTGGCCCTGCAGCGGAGCCACACCCGGAGGCAGATTCTGTGCGTTCGGCGATCGCATCGGCGAAGTCCCCGTCCGCGGAGCCGCTTTCGCCGCCGGCGGCGAAATATGCCGCAACTCAATCGCCTGCCCGGCGCCTGTGTCGATCGGCCGCAGATTGAGCGACGACAAGCTTTGTCCCCGCACAATGTGCGGAATCAGCACAAACACCACTTCGTCGTCGATCACTTCATGCGACTTCGATCCAAAAATGTAGCGCAGCAGCGGCAGCTCGCCCAGTCCCGGAATTCCGCTCGCGCTCACAATGTCCTGCTTGTTCAGAATGCCGCTCAGAATGCTCGCCTCGCCCTCGCGCAGCCGGATCACCTGCTCGGACGTCTTTTGCGCAATGATCGGCTCGGTCACGCCGCTGATCGTCGAGCTGCCGCTCTCCGAGCTGTCTTCGATCTTCAGCTTCAGCGTCACGTCGTGGTCGAAATGCACCGTCGGCGTGATTTCAATCTGTACACCGACATCGATATATTGGAACTGCGTATTCACCAGCGAGCTGGTAATCGCCGTCGTCGCGCCCGTCTGGTATGAACCGGTCGCAATCGGAATACGCGAGCCGATCTTCATCGTTGCTTTTTGCGAATCGGTGGCCCGGATGCGCGGATTCTGCAAAATCTTCGTGTCCGAATCCGACATCAGCAGATTAGCCGTCGCCGAACTCACCGTCACCGCAAAATTGTTCGCGTTCAGGTTCGCCAGGTTGTTCAGCGTCAGCGAACTGGCGGTGCTAGTCGTATCAGTCGTCGTCGTCGTGGTGGTCGTCGAGCTTTGTGGCGGCTGTAGGGCAAAACTGATGCTGCCCGGCCAGCTCAAGCCGATATTGCGCAGCTTGTCCTTGTCGACTTCCATGATGGCGATGTCGACCACCACCTCAGGCCGCGCCTTGTCCAGGTCATTGATGACCTTCTGCGCCAGCGTCAGCTCGTCCGGCGTCGCGCGCATCACGATGGCATTCTGGCTCGGCACGCCATACACCTTGGCGTTCGGCAGCACGTTGCGCAGCGCCGTCTGCACGTCATTCAGATCGTTCTGCTGCCACGCATTCGACAGGTAAAACGTCTGCACTGCCTGCTCGTCCAGTTCGGTACGCTTGCCGCGGCTGTTCTGCGCCACAAAGATCGTGTTTTCCGTTACCGGCCGCCAGAAAGTCGTCGAAAGCGTCCCCACAATGCGCAAAGCGTCCAGCAGCGAAACGTTATTCAGGTCCACCTGGATGCGCTTGCCGTTGTAGTCCGGATCAAACAACACGTTGATCCCGGCAGCTTTCCCAATCGCCTGGTAGACGATCTTCGAATCTTCCGTCATGTGCAGCGTCAACGGCTCGTTCGAAACCGGCTTCAACTGCGCCGGAGCCGCCGCATCCTCCATCGCATCCGCGGCCGCGTCCGAAACGCTGGTCTCGCCGCGCACTGGCGCCGGCGCCTGCTTGGCCCGAATCTTGGCGATTTCCTGGGTCGCCGCTTCGTTCGACGGATCGATCTCCGCAGCGCGCATGAACTGCACCAGCGCTCCCTGCTCGTCACCCTGCTCGGCCAGCTTGCGCCCCTGCGTCACATGCGTCGAAGAAGCCGTCTGCCGCACCCGGTAATACGCCGTGCGCATGCGCAAATCCTGCGGGCTCTTGGCATAGGCCTTGCGGAATGCCTCGTAAGCCGCGTCATAATCCTCGCGTGCCTCGGCCGCCTGACCCTGCGCAAACAGCTTCTTGGCGGATTCTGCAGCTGCCAGAACAGTTTGAGGAACGCGGCCAAGGGTGGCGAAGACGATCCCCACACCCAGCAGGATGGCCACGGTATTCCGGCAGGTTTTCAACGAAACATCAAAACGGGTCATCAAACTCCCATACGATCTTGCTGAATTCGACGCTTGCTGAAACTTCGAATTCTCAAACTGGCTTGCAGCTTCCTTGGACTGGCTTGCAGCTTCTTGGACGCGCGTTCCCTTGATTTTCCGCAAAATTCGCCGATTCTCTTGAATCCGGTCTCCCGAATCGCCCCCGGCACGAAATCCTTTTCGCAACCACTCCTGAAAGTCGCTCCACAATTGGGAACGGCCCGGTACGGTGCGTCCGCTGCTCCAGCGATGCCTCATTCTAGCAAAGCTCCATTCGCGCCCGCCGTCCAATCAAGCTGGTGCTAGCATTAGAGTTCGAGGGTTGTTTCCCATGCCGCGCCAGACCAGCCACACCATCGTTCCCACCGCCAAGCCGACCGCCAAGGCCTCCAAGCCGCGCGACCCGGTCGCCAGCGGAGAACGAGACGCTGCGCACAACCGCTCCGCCAGCTACAACTACTTCCTCGTCGAAAAAGTCGAAGCCGGCGTCGTCCTCCGCGGAACCGAGGTCAAATCCATCCGCGAAGGCCAGGCCAACCTTAAAGACTCCTACGGCCTGATCAAGGATGGCGAGGCTTTTCTGCTCAACGTGCATATCGGTCCCTATTCCCACGGCAATATCGCGAATC
>CAILBQ010000312.1 GCA_903832475.1 uncultured Acidobacteriota bacterium
CTGAGATGCACAGTGGCTCCAAGCACGATGTCGCCTCGGGCTCCACGGGGTCAGGTGCATGGATGTCCTTCCCCACCACATCCGGCCAGAAAGTAACGATGAAGCTTGGCATCTCGTTCATCAGCGAAGACCAGGCCCGCCAGAATGCTCTCGATGAGATCCCCGCATTCGACTTTGAAGCAACACATGCCGCGGCAGTCGCCGCCTGGGACAAGGCCCTAGGCAATCTTCAAGTCGACGGAGCAACCCCCGAGCAAGCCCAGATGCTCTACACCGCGCTGTACCACACCATGCTGATGCCCGTGGATCGCACCGGCGAAAACCCTCTCTGGAAATCAACCGAACCCTATTACGACGACTACTACGCCATCTGGGACACCTTCCGGACCTCATCCCCGTTGCTTACCCTCATCGCTCCGCAGCAGCAGACTCAAATTGTGCGCGCGCTCGTCGATCTGTATCGGCACGAGAGCTGGTTGCCCGATGCGCGCAGCGGAAACTACAACGGCCGCACCCAGGGCGGCAGCAATGCTGAATTTGTCATCACGGACGCTTTTCTGAAAGGCTTGCCTGGCATCGATTGGAAGACCGCCTTGGCCGCTGAAGTTAAAGATGCAGAAGTCTCGCCTCGCAATCAAGTGAAGGAAGGTCGCGGCGGTCTCGAGGACTGGCACCGACTTGGCTACCTCACCGAAGAAGGCGTCGACCGCTCCGGCTCCAAGCAGATGGAGTACGCCGCAAATGACTTCGAGATCGCCCTGCTCGCCAAGGGTCTCAACGAGGAGGCCGCCTACACCAAATACCTGCAGCGCTCCGGCAACTGGGAAAATCTTTGGGATCCCACCTTTGAAGATGAGGGCTTCCGAGGATTCATCCGGCCGCGCCACCGTGACGGATCATGGTTCACCCCATTCACCGCCATCGAGGGTTGCAGTTGGGGCGGCAAAACCTTCTACGAAGGCAACTCATGGACCTACTCCACCTTCGTCCCTCAAAACGTAGCCCGCCTGATCGAAAAATCCGGCGGCTCCGATCAATTCGTGAAGCGTCTTGATGCCTTCTTCACTCTTCCCGGCCGGTATGACGTTGGCAATGAACCTGGCTTCCTCAGCCCCTACCTTTATCTGTGGGCCAATCGTCATGACAAGACCGCGGAGCATGTTCACTCCATCATCGCGGCAAGTTATCACACAGGCCGTTCCGGCCTTCCCGGCAACGATGACTCGGGCGCCATGTCGTCCTGGTACGTCTTCGGTCAGATCGGCATTTTTCCCAACGCCGGCCAGGACGTCTACCTCATCGGCAGCCCGTCTTTGCCAAAGACCACGCTGCACCTTGCAGACGGCAAAACATTCGTGATTGAAGCGCGAAATGCGTCGCCCAACAACATCTACGTGACAGCCGCTGAACTGAACGGAAAACCACTCGACCCGGATTGGTTTCGTCACGCCGACTTGATTGGCGGTGGCAGCCTTGTGCTCCACATGGCCGCAAAGCCTGGTACATGGCCCAGCGGGAATCCGCCGCCGTCAACTCCCGCTATGGCTTCGCACTGACGGCGCATCGCTGATTTCTGCCAGGTATTTCTCTAAATCCTCAGCAGTATCAATGTCCGTGGCCGCGCTCTCAAACGCGACGTCGATCACATCGCGGCCGGCCTCATGCAACAGTCTCCGGGCGCCCTGATCGCCATGCAGTTCCAATAGCACATCAAATTTTGCCCTGGGGAAAACGGCCGGAACTCCGCGAATGCCGGCATAGCTCGACGCCACAACGTTCGTCGAATCCGCTGCGTCGTACCGGGTGATCAACGCACTTAGATGGTCGACACTCAGCCGCGGCTGATCGCAGACCAGCAGCAGCACCCCGCTTGCATCCTTTACGTGCTCTCGCAACCAATGAACGCCGGCGTGAATGGAAGACGCCATACCCTCTTCCCACCTGTCGTTCTTCACAGCGAAAATACGCCTCATCTCCACTTCTCGCTGAATGCGCTCTACCTGCGCCCCGAGCACCACGCAGACAGGTGTGCAACCCGCTCCCTCGACAACGCGAATCGTCCGCTCCAGCAGCGTCTCGCCTGCAATGCTGACGAGCTGCTTCGGCTGGCCAAGGCGCCGGCTGGCTCCGGCGGCAAGCACAATGGCGGGCAGGCTCATGGTTTGAGTGTAGCCGCAGTGCGTCGCACTTTCTACCGCGGCCTATACCTGCTCTTCACGATCGGTCTGCAGCACGATCAGCATGACCATTCCAACCACCACGAACATGCGAAAAGCCGCGTCCTGCCCGTTCCACAAATGCGATTGCCACATCAGAAACCATTCCGCGCCCACCGTCAGAAACGCGACCAGCCACATCATCATGCCCAGGCCCAGCGCGATCACCGGAATGCGCTTGGCCGCATTGAAGTCAGTCGCCGGCTTCCTGATCGCTCCCAGCAGCTTCAACGCGCCCCACCAGCTCAACACCATCGTCGTCATCTCCCAAACAATGATGGAGAAGTAAAAGGTCAGGTGGATCGCTGGCGAGGACATTGCCCTCCACATAGCCTTGTTACCGGGGAACGTCGTGTCCATCATCAGCACGTGGCGCACAAACTGATAATTCGAATCAAAGTCGGTTGTGTTATTCAAAACCACCAGCGTGTAAAAAAGAGCGATTGCCGAAACCAGCAATAGCTTTACGAGCCGAATTGTCATTGAGTTTTCCTTGCCGGAACAAATGTCTTGAAATAAGCGACGAGAGCGTTCAGCGTTGCATCGTCGTAGCTCGAATGCGGAAGCATCTTGGCGCCGGCCTGCACGTCTTGAGGCCTGTGAACATATCGTTTGAATCCTGCTTCATCAGTCGCCGCCCATGCTCCCAGAATCAGCCAGGAACGAGATGCCAGCTCCCCGCCCTCCCCACCGGCATCCCCGGCCGCGTCGCCTCCACCAATCATGGCCGCTTCCTCGTCTGGACCGAATCC
>CAILBQ010000313.1 GCA_903832475.1 uncultured Acidobacteriota bacterium
GGATAAGCCGCCTCGGCATTCCGGCTGTGCCGCTCCACTACGGCGGCCAGTTCGAGGCCCTCGACCGCAGAAATTACCGGTGCATGAAAGACGCGGCCTGCCATGCCGTAACCCACGAGTCCAACCCGAATCATCGCTGTTCTCCCAGTTCGACACGAGTGTAGCAGGCCGCGAAGTCTTAGCGCGTCATCAGCATGAGCTGGCCCAGGTGGTAGCCGAGATGGCTGGTTCGGCTCAGCAGGATGGAAAGCCGGTTGCGGTGCGGCTGAGCGGCGAAGTCCTCCGCCGAGACCGTCGCGTGACCGGCAAGCCATTGCTCCGGCTTGAGTTCCGCGAACACCGATCCGACCCGCGCGTGGACTTCTCTCCAGCTTTCGCGAAGTTCTGCGCTTCCTGGAAGCTCGACGGCGCGGTCAGGCTTCGACAGGAAAGCCTCGCGAAGATGCTCGTACTTGGCTTCGCCCAGCCCCATCTGTGGAATCATTGCGTCACTCACCACCAGCAAATGCCCATACAGGTACACGGCCCGGTTCTTGCCCGGCGCGATCTCTTGAAGCATCTGCTCGTCGGTGAGACCGTCGAAAAACTTGGTGATGCGGCCCAGCCAAAGGTCCCAGGCTTTCAGGGTGGTAGTGACGAAAAGCTGTTCGGGGGAGACTTGAAGTTCGTTCATGGACTTTCCTTTCGCGGTAACGCGGGGTTGCGGACACACTCGGCACGTAAAAATTGCAATGGGCCCGATCAGTGGATGTGAGGCGCGAGGGGAAGATGCTTAGAGTTTTTTGCTGGCATTTTGCACGCAGACTGCATGCAAACAGTGTGCAACTTGATCTCTATTTGCAGGCTGTTTGATGTCTGATTGACATCTCTTTGAAGGCTCTTTGCAGCCTCCTTACCATCTCCTCAATGCCAGCCCCGCGAGGCCATAGCTGAATGAGTCAGGCAGCATGAGTCCAGACGCTGCAGTGTCCAAAAGAAGGCCTTTTCAAGTGTAGCGAAATGGCAGCAATCAAAGCGCAACGGTTGAGAGCCAGAATCAGCTATTTTTTCGCTCATCGTCGAGGTCGCAGCAAAGCCCGTGGCGCGCTGATTTGCCAGGCTTTACGGATCAATTCAGCCAGGCTAGGCTCGGCAATCCGGGTCAGTTCCACGCCAACCCATCCCTTGACACCGACGTAGGGAGGTTTGAAATACGTCTCCGGCGCTTCGGCAATCATCTCCGCTTGCGCGCCCGGCGCAGCCGGGATCCAGATGGCGGTGTGGCCGTCGCTGTGGTGATCGTTGGCGAACATGACGAACGCCCGCTTGGCCACAAAGAATGTCGGTTCGCCATGGGAGAGCTTTTCGCTGACACCGGGAAGGGCGAGGGCGAGGCGGCGAACGCGGTCGATGTGGGTTTCGTCAGGCATGGTCAGGCGTCGTGGTCAACGGGATTTGCCAGTGTAGTTCTGGGCATACGTGTCTCTGGGAAGACCCCAATGGCTGGATCGGTGCATAAGCGCGTAGGCGGCATCGTGGCTCATCGGCCCGCCGACGGTGACCAGGTAAGGTGCGTGCCCGGTGGGGGTGAAGACTTCCGGGCGCAGGTCGGGATGCTTCTCGGCGATCGAGCTCACCTTCGCCTGAGCCTGATCCTGGCGGTCGTAGGTGAAGGCGATAACGCGCCATTGTTCATGGCCGGCACTCGGAGTGGCGACGCGGGAAGCTGGTTTGGCTGCCGTCCTGGGGGCTTTCGAAACTGGTGTCGGTTTCGCCGCCGTCGCGGCCACGGAAGGCACGGGCTGCACGGATTGTGCGCCTGGGCCTGGGGCGGCCGAGTGTGCGAAATGCCAGATCAGCCAAACCACGAGGAGCACGGCGACGCCGGCGGCGGTCCACAGCGTTCGCGAATCGAAGCGGGGCAAGCCTTCGGAAGTTTCGATCCGCGGGCGGGTGGCCCGTGGAGAGAATGAGCCGGATCGCGACGAGAAGGGCGCGTCCTGAGCTGGCTCATGGGGTGGGGCAACGGGCGCAGTCGCCGCTTTCAGAACAGGAACCGCCGCCGGCGGA
>CAILBQ010000314.1 GCA_903832475.1 uncultured Acidobacteriota bacterium
AGGTCTACGAAAGCTACTTCGGGAAGCTGTCTTTTGATCACCTCGTCCTTTCGCAGCAGCCCGCATGTGATTATGGGCAAAGCTGGCCAATGCTGGTCTATCTGCCCATCTGCGGATTCTGGGACGAAACCATTCAGCACCAACTGGGCTTGAATCCTGCCGACCCCTACTGGAAAACGGTGACGGCGCACGAAGTGGCGCACCAGTGGTGGGGGCATACGGTGGGGTTTGCGGGCTATCGCGACCAGTGGATGAGCGAAGGATTTGCCCAGGCTTCAGCGTCGATTTTCTTGGAAAGCACGCGCAAGTCGAATGCGGATTATCGCGACTTCTGGGCTCAGCTCAAGCGGGAGATTACGGAAAAGAATTCGGACGGTTTTCGACCCATTGATGTCGGCCCTGTCACCATGGGCTTTCGGCTGAGTTCACCCAAGACGGGCTGGGGCGTGTATCAGAACCTGGTGTATCCCAAGGGTGCTTACATCCTGCACATGATTCGCATGATGATGTGGACGCAGCAGGGCGGGGACGCCGCGTTCCAGGCCATGATGCACGATTTTGTGGATACGTACCGGCTCAAGCCGGCGACGACTGAAGACTTCAAGGCGATTGTCGAGAAGCACATGACACGCGGTATGGACCTGGGCCACGACCACACCATGAACTGGTTTTTCGACGAGTTTGTATATGGGACCGACCTGCCTCATTACCACCTGGAGAGCCAGGTGAAGTCCAATGCGGACGCGACCAGCCTGTACTTCAAAATCACGCAGTCGGGCGTGGCGGACAATTTTAAAATGCTGGTGCCCTTGTACATTGAACTCAGCGATGGGCGAGTCATCCGGCTAGGCGAGGTAGCCATTGCTGGGAATACCTCGGCGGATCAGACGGTGCCTTTTGGCAAATCAAACATGGCCATCAAGCGCGTCTTTCTCAACTACTTCAATGATGTGCTTTGCATCGAGAATTGAGTTGGAAAGGCGAGTGTGAGTGGGGAGAAAGCCGTGGCTTTTACGCTTCACGTGCACACTGCCTTAGCCACACTTACACTTGCTTCACCACGCTGCGTTACTGGCTTTTTGCGGCGAAGCGCATGGTGCGGTAATCGAAGGTGTAGCTCTTGAGCTCGTCGAGCGCATCCATGCCCAGGGTTCCGTAGGTGTCGTCCAGTGCGGCGGAGCCTAAGGGTTCAGGCAATACCTGCATGTTGTGAAACGTGACCGTCGCGTCGCCGATGAGCAGCTTGACGGAGTCGGCGATATAGGCCGGGGCGGGCGGCTTGTTCTGCGAGCCGGGGACGCTGAGCAATTGCATTTTCTGGTGCTCGAATTCCGCTTCATGCTCGGCGTAGTAGCGCGATGTCAGGTAGGTTTGCTGGCCGGCTGCGTCGAGGACGAACATGCGTTCGTCGCCGGGTCTGCCCACGCCGACGAGCACGCGGTCGCCATCGAGGAAAAAGCGCGCGCCGCTGGTGAGATGTTCGCCTTTCGAGCCGGGCTGGACTTCCACTTTGGCGTTGGCGGTGATGGTCAGGCTGCCCAGCGCTGAGACTGCCGGGTAGCCGAGTACACCGCGCACCTGGTAGCCGGAATGCGGGAAGGCGTAGTCGGCGTCTTCGAAGACGAATGCGGTCATGTTGCGATAAGTGACGGTGCCGACGGTAAAGCGGGGAATCAGCGTGGCGTGGACGGTGATGGGGCGGCCAGTGATGGTGTGCACGACGGCGGATTGCTCGGAGATCCTTAGTCCGACTTCGCGCGCCGTCGAGCGGCAGATGAGGTTGAAGGGAGCTGTGGGGTCGAGCATCCAGTCGTGGGATTGCGCGTCGACGAAGACAGGCAGATCGGTCAGTCCCAGCGGATCGCGGTCATAGGGAAGGGAGAAGGCGTCGCCTGGCTCGACCGTCATCGATGGGTAGGCAGCAACCAGGGGAAGGAGCTTGAGGGGCAGCTCGATCTCATCCTGCTCATCGGCGGATAAGGTAGCGCCGAGACGCGATTCGTAGTCCTGGTAAGCCTGGGCGGCTTTCCTGAAGTCGCCGGCGCGGAGGTAGTCTTCGGCGAGGGTGCGGCGGAGCAGCTTTTCTTCCGGGGCCAGACCAGGGCTTTGCATCTGGGCGACGAGAGGCTCGAGCAGATGGATGGATTCCTGCGGCTTGTTTTCTCGGTTGGCGATGACGCCGCGGTAGAGCTGCGATTGCTGCGGGGTTAGTTTGGCGCCGGCTTTGGGTTCGGACTTGGTGGTGGATTCGGCGTCGGAATCATCCACCAGCTTTTCTACTTCGAGGATCTGATGATCGGCGAGCAGGTTGGTCAGGCGGCCGATGAGGTCGTCGAGGCCGCTGATGGTCGACCCGGTACGCACCTGGGCGCCGTTGTCGGGCTGCTGGGCGGAGGGGCTCTGGGCGGATGGAGGCGCCGGCGTGGCAGTTCCGTCGGGTGCGGGGACGCCTGCGTCGGGCGCGTCAGAGGGAATGTCGGCAGGCATGGCAGGCTTGACGGGCGGGGGCGGAGGAGCTTGTTCCCGGTCGGTGTAGGTGGGTGGCAGGGCGGCCGGACGGGGTGGCGTCGCCTGCTGCGCCTGTATGCTCCATGCCGCCGCCGCGCAAAAAACGGCAAGCCTTGCGGCAGCCCTGACCCGACCTTCCATAGATACGAACTTACCAGAGTGACCCACGGCCCTGCCCGTACGAGTTTGGCATCAGGGGTGTCGGCGCGGATGCCGGGGGAGGGTTGAACGAAAAATGCCATTTTGACCTGGCTCCCGTTTCAGCATCGCGGTCGCCGCAGGCCTCGTTCTCACCGCGTTGTAAGACCTGTCTGAGCTGTCTGCCGGTACACTGAAGGCAGCGATGAAGAAAAGAATGATCGAGCATTACGAGATCATCCGGCGCCTGGGGGCAGGCGGCAGCGGGGTCGTTTACCTGGCCAACGACACGCTGCTGACGCGACCGGTGGTGCTGAAGATTCTTCGCCGCGGCCTGCTGACGCTAGGCCAGATGCGGACGACGATGATGCGGGAAGCCCGGCTGGCTTCGGCCATCGAGCACCCCAACGTCTGCGCCATCTACGAAGTAGGCGAGACCGGCGATGAAGCCTACATCGTCATGCAGTATGTGCCGGGGCAGTCACTCGACACGCTGATTCTGCGCGGCCCGGCCAGCATTCAGCTGGTGCTCTCCGTAGGAATTCAGATTGCGGACGGATTGCAGGCGGCTCATGCCCTAGGCATCTTTCACCGCGATTTGAAGCCTCAGAACGTGATGCTGACGGACGGCGGTCTGGTGAAGATCCTGGACTTTGGGCTGGCGCGGCGGCTGAGCCCGGAGGACGTGGGATTCGATCCGTCCAAGCCGGCGGTGGCGCGCACCACCTCGATGGCTGAGACGTACACGGCCCGCGGCGGCACCATTCGCTACATGGCTCCGGAACAGTTTGTCACAGGGCAATCGAGCGTACAGTCGGACGTGTGGGCGGTGGGCGTGCTGCTTTATGAGTTGACCAGCGGGCGGCATCCGTTTGCGCGGCCCGATGCCGAGGATTTTCAGGTGATTCGCTCGATCCAGTTTTCCGACCCGGTCGAGCTGGACAGTATTGTGCCCGGCATTTCGACGGAGTTGAAGAGCGTCATCGCGACGTGCCTGGAGAAAAATCCGGCCATGCGCTACTCGTCGGCGGCGGAAGTGCGCGAGGCGCTGAAGACGATCATGAAAGCAATGCAGCTCGAGACGGGCGGGATTCCAGGCGATGCCGCGGCGAATCTGATCACGAGCGGACCAGAGGCGGAAAAGCGATCGACCAGCTTTCTTTCCATGCTGGCTGAGCGGTTTCGAGAGTCGAGCAGCGAGGCACCGCAACAGAACTCCCTGGTTGTGCTGCCTTTCAACAATCTTGGCACGACGGAAGTCGCTCCGTTGTATGGCTTTGCCCTGGCTGACGCCATTGCCGCGCGGCTGGCCCGCATTCCTTCGATTGTGGTGCGGCCGTCGAGTTCGCTGATGACGCTGCCGCAGGTGCAGATGGCGCAGATGGACCCGCTCGACATTGGGCACAGGCTGCTGGTTTCGCATGTGCTCGCAGGCAGCTTCATGCGCTCGGATGCCGGGTTCGACCTCAACTGGCAACTACTGGATGTGACGGCGCAGAGTGTCCGGTCGGGCGGGACGATCAGTGTGGCTTCGTTTGATCTGATTGCCGTTCAGAATGAGATTTCAAATGAAGTATTTGCCGTGCTGCAGGGGATTGGCGGGGTGGACAACCGATCGGCCAATCATGAGGGTGGGCGCAATGGGATTCGAGGCAATCCTCGCGATGGCTCGCTGCCGGACTCGGTTTCAGAGGAGTATTTGCAGGGTCGGGCGCTGCTTAGCTCGTTCATGACGCGGACGGGATCGCGGGCCGATTTGGACAAGGCGCGGGCATTCTTTGAGAACGTGACCACCAGCGATCCGGAGTTTGCTGCTGGATGGTCGGGACTGGGCATTGCCGAGTTGCAGTACGTGCGCCACGGTTTTGGCGGGCAGGTGCATGTGATGACGGCGCGGCGGGCTTTCGATACGGCATACAAGCTGGATCCGGGGTCGGTCGAGGCGAATCTGTACCGCATTTACATGCTGCTTTCGCGGGGCGAGAAGGAATCAGCAAGGCATGGGATCGCGAACCTGCTCTCGACTGCGGCCAATGACTGGAATGTTCACCTGGTGGCGGGCATCACGCTGCGCATCGACGGTATGTATGAGGAGGCCCTGGAGCAGTTCAGCCGCGCGCTCAAACTCAATCCCGCCAACGCCGCGCTCCTGTATAACCACCGGGCCCGCGTTTATCACTACCAGAATCAGCTTGAGATTGCAGGAGATGAGCTGGCCAAGGGGCTGGCGCTGGAGCCACGGCATCCGCTGCTGCGCACTTCGTCCGGGTATCAGCAGATGAGGATGGGCAATCTGCATGAGGCGATCCGCATTCTTGAAGAAGTTATTCAGGATGACGACTCGATGCGGATTGCCGTGCCGACACTGGCGCTCTGTTATGTGCAGGTGGGCAAGCGCGCGGAGGCTGCGGCGCTGCTCAAGGACGAAACGCTGGCGGCTGCGGAGGCGGACAGTGAGATGGCTTACCGGCTGGCTTCTTACTTTGCTGTTGAGGGCGATTCGAGCGAGGCGCTGCACTGGCTGAGGCGCGCGATTTACCTGGGCAATGAGAATTATCCATGGTTTCAGAAGAATCCGGCTTGGAATAACCTGCGCACGAATTCCGATTTTGATCGCATTTTGGAAGACTTGAAGAAGGCCTATCGCAAGAATCAGAAAATCTGGCAGAGGCTGCTGGAGCAGGTTCACAGCGAAGGGGACTAGGACTTCGGCTGTTTTAGAGAAGTCCGGGGACCAGAGATCCCAGCC
>CAILBQ010000315.1 GCA_903832475.1 uncultured Acidobacteriota bacterium
CGAAACGTACGTCCTGGCCGATTGAGGCCAGCCAGAGGGTTCCGCGGCTCTCGCGGCACGATTCCTTGACCTGCTCCATGCCGCCAAACTCCAGACGAGTTTCCCGACGCGCCTCGGCTTCGGAGGCACCGGCGCGGACCTTTTCGGCCACCTGCGATTCAAAATGGAAGCGGAGTTCGCGATCGAGCTGCTCTTCCATCCGCCTGCGTAAGACAAGCCGCTGAAACCAGTTCATGAAGGCTCTCCTGTGGAGTGCTGCAGAATCATGCCGACCGCTTCGGTCAGGCGCGCCCAGCTTTCGGTTTCGGCTTTCAACTGGGTACGACCCTTGGCGGTGAGGCGGTAAAACTTGGCTTCGCGGCCGGTCTCGGTAGGACCCCACTCGGCGACGAGGAACTTTTTGTTTTCGAGCCGATGCAGGGCGGGATAGAGCGACCCCTGCTGCACCTGGAGAAGATCGCGCGAGATCAACTGAATGCGCTGGGCAATGGCGTAGCCGTGCAGCGGGCCATTGCCGATGACCTGGAGGATGAGCAGGTCGAGGGTGCCTTGAGGGAGATCGAACTTGGATGGATTCTTCATACCTATGGCTTCTACCTATACCGCATGAACGTGTAGAAGCGCAAGGTGTCTTTCGGAAAATGTTGCGGGAAGAGCCTATGCGCGAGGTTGGGGGACTTGATTCAGGTCGGTTTTCGCCTGACCGCGATCGATTGTCCGGCTACAAAAAATGCCTAGGAAATGCCAGCTCACACGATTTACCTGTACACTTGCGCCGTAACCTCAGTTCACAAGAATGCCCTCGGATGGTACAGCATGATCTCAAACTTGTTCTGGCGCCCACGCAAGACAGTCGTCCCTGCCCTCGCCCTTCTCGCTGCATTCACTTTTCCAGTATTCGCCCAGCGTTCGCGCCCGGAGCCAGCCTGGGCTCATGCTGCCTGGATGAACAAGAGCCTTTCTGCCGATGAGCGCGCCGACCTGGTTTTGAAGGAGTT
The DNA here is from genome assembly GCA_903832475.1 of uncultured Acidobacteriota bacterium. Classification (GTDB taxonomy): domain Bacteria; phylum Acidobacteriota; class Terriglobia; order Terriglobales; family Acidobacteriaceae; genus Acidicapsa. The sequence goes on from CAILBQ010000315.1 coordinate 999, forward strand.
GACGCTCGACGAAAAGATCGACCTGATCCACGGTGAAGGAATGCCGGGGTGGGGCAAGCCGAAGCCCAATTACTACCTTGGCAACGGCGGGGCGGGATTTGTGCTCGGGGTGGATCGCCTGGGCATACCGATTATCCAGATGAGCGACGCGGCTTACGGTGTTCGCTCGAGTGCGATGAACGGCCGGTACTCGACGGCGCTGCCGTCCAATGTCGGTGCGGCGGCAAGCTGGGATCCGGAAGCCGCCTGCCAGTACGGCGCGCTGATCGGCCGCGAGCTGCGCGCGCAGGGGTACAACATGACCCTCGGCGGCGGCGTCAACCTGACCCGCGAGCCGCGCAACGGACGCACCTTTGAGTACCAGGGCGAAGATCCGGTGCTGGCGGGCACGCTGGTCGGCAACCGCATCAAGTGCGAACAGGGCCAGCACGTGATCGGCGACATCAAGCACTATGCCGTCAACGACCAGGAATCGGGCCGCAATGAAGTCGACGCCATCATCTCCAAGCGCGCCATGCAGGAAACCGATCTGCTGGCCTTTGACATTGGCATCCGCATCGGCGACCCGCAGGCGGTGATGTGTTCTTACAACGCGATCAATGGCGATTTTGCCTGCGAGAACAAGTATCTGCTCACCGATGTCCTGCGCAAGCAGTGGAACTTCAAGGGGTTTGTCCTTTCCGACTGGGGCGGAACGCACTCGACGATCAAGGCGTCGGCTGCCGGACTCGATAACGAGGAGCCGCAGGAAAACTTCTATGGCGCCTCGTACAAGAAGGCGGTTGAAGACGGGAAGATTCCCGTGGCTGAACTCGACGAGCATGTGCATCGCATCCTGCGCGCGGAGTTTGCCGCCGGCCTGGTCGACAACCCGGTCAGCAAGAGCGTCGTCGACGTGGAGGGCGGTCTCGATACCGCGCAGCACATCGAAGAATCCAGCATCGTGCTGCTCAAGAACAGCAAGCACCTGCTGCCCCTCGACAAGCATTTGAAGACGATCGCCATCATCGGCGACCATGCCGATATGGGCATGATCTCGGGCGGCGGATCGGCGCAGGTCGACCCTCCTGGAACAGGCAATCCCCATTGGCTGGAGCACGTGTGGTTTCCGACCTCACCACTGAAGACAGTCATTGCCAAGGCTCCTACGGCGCGCGTGGAGTATGCGTCGAGCGCGGATGTGGCCGCAGCGGCGGCGCTTGCGAAACGTTCCGACGTGGCTATCGTGTACGCCCAGCAGTGGACCAGCGAGGGCATGGATCTTCCCAACCTCTCGCTCCCGGACAATCAGGATGCGTTGATTGCCGCCGTGGCTGCAGCGAATCCGAAGACGATTGTTATTTTGGAGACCGGCACCGCAGTGACCATGCCCTGGCTTGACCAGGTGGGCGCGGTCGCGGAAGCGTGGTACGGCGGGAGCCGCGGCGCGGAAGCGGTCGCAAATGTCTTGTTTGGAGACGTGAATCCGAGCGGAAAGCTGCCTATGACGTTTCCCAAGTCGGAAGCCGATGTTCCGCACCAAACCGTAGTCCAGCCTCCGCCGCACTCGGAAAGCGCCTCCCCGGTGATGCGCGGGGAAGATGCCAAGCCCAGCTTTGCCGTGCATTACGACGAAGGCGTCAAGGTTGGCTACAAGTGGTATGACGCGGAGAAGAAGCCGGTTCTGTTTCCGTTCGGATTCGGGCTGTCCTACACCACGTTCAGCTACAAGGATCTGCAGGTGAGCAGCGGATCTTCGACGACGGTGACGTTTACCATTACCAACACCGGGAAAAGCGCAGGCACAGAGATCGCCGAGGTGTATGCGGCGCTGCCGGCCGCGGCGGAAGAGCCGCCGAAGCGCCTGGTTGGTTTCACGCGGGTCAAGCTGGCGCCGGGCGAAAGCAAGAGCGTGTCGGTGGCGGTCGAGCCGAAGTTCCTGTCGATCTTTGACGAGGCCGCGGATGGATTCAAGCTGGTCCCGGGCAGTTACACCTTCATGGTTGGCGGATCTTCGCAGGAACTGCCGCTGACCAAAGCGGTGAATCTGAACTAAGCGATAGATGGCTGAGACGGCCGCACGGCCGGCTCTCCCGTAGAAAACTCCTTGGGCCACAGGGTCCAAGGCGTTTTTTTTGCGCAGCGTCTCGGTACTAAAGTATTTTCCAGTTACGCCGATCACACTCTCAGGGAAATCTCCACCCTTTTCCGGGAGAGGTCATGCAGAGACTGGTGTCGGTTCTGACACTCGCGTTGGGCATGGGGTTGTTCGCATACAACGCGATGCGCCTAGGAATGGATGCATCGGCGATTCGGCGCGCGCAGAGGAATGAAGAGCGTTTCGCTGCGCTGGAGGCCATGATCTCCAACCAGGACGCCAGCATTGCCGTTGAGACCGATCTTTTTACTTCGACCTCGAGCCTGTCGAACGAGGGCAGGAAAAAAGCGGCTGAACGGCTGGCGGAGGCGCAACTTGTCAAGCAGCAAACGCAGCTGGAATTGGAAGATCATTCCTCCAAGGCTGAGATACAGAGGCTGGACTATATTTACGCCATCCGCGCCAGAGACGACGCACACATGCAGGCGACACTTATCCTGCTTGCTGTAGGAATTGCCCTCGCGCCGACCCGGCGCGTCCGACCGGTTCAGTCTGCCCAGTCGGCGTCATGATCGCGCATGCCAGAGCCGCAAGGTCGATGGTTGCTTGCTCGGCAACTCGCCGATCGAGATGAAATGTTGGATCTTTGATGCCGCTCAACTGATCTGAACGTCGATCCACTCCAGCGGATCGCCATTGGCTTGATGAAAGCGAACGTCGATCTTGAGTTTGCCGTCCGTCACAGTCGCGGAGGTGGCATTTGAACTTCCGTGAA
>CAILBQ010000316.1 GCA_903832475.1 uncultured Acidobacteriota bacterium
AGCAGGACCGATTGGACCTGCGAGGAGGCTTCCCATGGCAACGCTCACCTGGAATCAGGCATGCAACGTAGGTGTTCAGTCGATTGACGATCAGCACGGTGCTTTGCTGGATGCGCTGAACGAGTTGCGGAGTGCGCTGCTGAAGGGCTCGGAGTCAAAGACGGTGCGGACGATGCTGCGCCAGGTACGGGAGCTTCTGGAGATGCACGTGGCGAGCGAAGAGCAGATGCTGGCGCGGGCGGGCTATCCCAAGCTGGAAGCGCACCGAGCGGAACACAAGAAACTGCTGGCGCGGCTGGCGCTCTATGACAGCCGGTTTGAATCGCGGCAGTCGGATTCGGTGTTTGAGCTGGTGGAGTACATGCGGAAGTGGTTTACCTCGCATACGGCGGTTTCGGGGAAGGTTTACGGGCCTTGGCTGCTGTTGCAAGGGGTGCGGTAGGGGCTGAGTTCGCTTCCGGAGAAGGCGGAATATGCGCCAGAACGGCGGGAGCGCTTGTCAGAAGCTGAACAGGCTGAGAACAATTCGCCGAAACGATGCGGTGGGGACAGTTAGCAGGGGCTAAACAGCTTGCGGAAGAAGACGGGAATTCTCGGCATACGGCAGAAAGCACACTTCAGGGGCTAAAGCCCTTTTTCATGCTATTGGCTTGGTTGCCGGGGATGAATCCCCGGCCTACCCAATTTCGAGTTTCCGCATGGTGTAAAGCCCACTTATTTCATCGCGCTCTTCGGCACTACTGAAGTCGTGACCTCACACAAGGCTCCTGAAGCCAAGGGTGTCGGAATCGTGAAGTCATCTCCTATCCCATCGCCTATCCAAGTGCGTTCTTGCGAATCCAAGTTTTCTTGCGGACCTGAAAAACTTCTGGCGGATCGAGACATTCCGGAGAATGCCGGGTCTTAGGTCTCCATGAAGATATTTCAGCAGATTGCTTGCTTGTGCCTGTCGGGATCCCTGATGGGTGGCGCGATGTTGTCGGCGCAGCGGCCGGTGGGGCCATCGGTTGTGCCGGTGGATCATCCGACTTTGCCGGTGGCGCTGGACTGGACTCCGGAGGCGCTGGGGCCGCTGGTGCAGACGGCTGAGGTGAAGAACAGCTTTGTGCTGGACCGGACGATGCTGGGCGCGGGCGCGGCGCTGCTTCCGGATTCGGAAGAAGGGGCGCGGCAGTCGCTGCGCAAGCTGGACGGGGTGAGCGTGCGGCTGTATCGCTTTCACGATGCGGGGATGATCGATCCTGAACAGGCTGCGCTGCTGCGCGAGGCGTACCACGCGCGGGGATGGAAGCACCTTGTGTCCGGGGATAAGGGCGCGCTGGTGCACAGCGGGACGACCGATGTGTGGCTGGCGGTGGATGGGGTGACGGTTCGCGGTGGCACGGTACTGGCGATTACGCCGAAGAGCGTGAGCCTGGTGACGTTTGCCGGGAACCTGGACCCGGTGGACATTCTGAAGCTGCGCGGACATTTTGGGATTCCGAAGTTTGATGGGGATTCGCTGCAGGACGCGCGGTAGGAGATGCGCGACGGTTTGCTGACCAGTTGTTCCCAGCGGGGCAAAGGAAAAAGGCCCGGGGCTGAAGAGGCTGCGGAAAACTCCCTTTTGCCGCGTCTCGAGGTCTCCACGAAGTTGGGAGGGGCTAAAGCCCATTCATTCTATTGTGGTTCATCGGCACGACTGAAGTCGCGCCCTTTCACGAAGCACTCAAATCGGGTTTTTTCGCAGCCTGTGAAGCCCGCGATCGGTTGCTCGATTTCTGCGCCCTGAAGGCTGCTGCTCCCTCCGAAGAAGTCTCAGGCTTCGAAGGTGAGCTGGGGCGAGGCGTAGGCGGGCAGGAAGGGCTTGGGCTCGCTGGCGAGGTCGAAGATGAGGCGCTCGAGGACGATGCGCTTGTCGGGTGGGGAGCTGCGCAGTTCGAGATCGGCGCGGGCGATCAGGCGCAGGGCCCGGGTGAGGTCGCGGCGGCTCTTGTAGCGGCGGGCCTGGCGGATGAGATCGTCGGCGGCGAAGGGCGGCATGCGGAAGCCCTGCCAGAGCGCCTGCCAGATGGCGCGGGAGTCGCGGACATTCTTCTCGAGAATGACGAGCATCTGGCGGAAGGTGCGGGCCAGCATGTAGAGGTGGCCGATGGCGGCTTCTTCGCCGGCTTCTGAGCTGTTGAGCAGGCCGTGGAGCAGGGCCAGGGCGCGGGCGCGGTCTTTGAGGCTGATGGCGTCGGTTAATTCATACAGGGAGCGCTGCTTGGCGCTGAGGACCATGGTCTCGACGTCGCCAAGAGTGATGCGGCCCACAATCCCCACGGACGAAGACCTGTCCGCGGGGGCCCCGAAGCGGCCGTAGCTGTAGAGCAGGAGCTTTTCGAGTTCTGAGGCGATGAGCATCATGTCTGCGCCGAGGGCGTCGACCAGTTCGCGGACGGCGTCGGGGTCGATGCGAGTGGCTTGGTCCTGAGCCGTAGAAGAGACCCAGCGCATGGCATCGGCCTCGTCGACGCGGGCGAGTTCGACGATGGCGCAGTGGTCGCCGAGGGTTTCGCGGAGGCGCTCGAATTTGGTCTTGTCTTCCATCTCTATGCGGCGGGGGTCGGCGGGGATGCGCAGGTGGTCGGCGACGAAGATGATGAGGGCCGCGGGGTTGGGGTAGCGGAAGTAGCGGTCGATTTCGGCGAACTCATCTTTTTTGGCGCCGCGGGTGTAGAGCTGCTTGACGTTGCGGACGAAGATGACCTGGAACGGCGCCATGAGGGAAGGGGTGCGGGCGCGGTCCAGGATTTCAAAGATGGAGTGCTCGGCGAGGTCGAGCTCGGAGAGGCAGAATTCGCGGAAGTCGGTGGGCACGAAGGCTTTGAGAACGGCAGCACGGCAGCGTTCGTAGAGGAAGATTTCGTCGCCTGCGAAGACGTAGCCGGGCTTGAGCGCGCTGGGATTGGTGGCGGAGGCGGCAATGTCGGTCAGGAAGCGCTCCGCGGCTGCGAAGCCGACGCCCATGCGGGGATTGCTCATGCGTTTGGGCCAGCCTGGGGTCTTGTCATCGCGACTTCAGGATACCCTTTCCGGCTTCTGGATAAGCGGTGGGAAACGCGTCCGAATTAGGCTGGGAACCGGGGAATGCAATGGCTTTGAGGTAAAGGGTGGGTGAACAGGAGGCAGCTGGCCGTGCTTCCCTGCCCCCTTTTCGCTGTCCCCGTTGTTTCAAGGGTGTCCGGTTTCGCGGAGGGTTTGGACGAAGGTGGGCGCGGGGTTCTCGGCGAAGGCTTTGACGCACATCCTGGATTGAAACCAGATGTAGGCAGGGGTGGGGCCCAGTTTCTGGTAGTTGTCGTTGAAATAGCTGGCTTCGTTGTGGCCCGGGGGGAGCGGGTTGGGTGCGTGGTCGACCAGGCCTTGGAACGTCGCACGCATGTGCTCGTCGATTGCGGGATCGGTCAGGCGCCAGTAAGCGGCGTCGATGCGGTCGGCCTCATATTCAAAGGCGTAAGGTTTGCGATCGTCGTTGACCTTGCGGCAGGCTTGCCACCAGTGACCCATTTCGTGAATGAAAACCCAGTGATGGGCGCCCGTTTCGAATTCACGGCGTGCGGCGCTTTCCTCGGAGTTGGGGCCAGCGATGCGGAAGAAAATGGCCTTCTCCCGATCCTGAAGGATTTCCCATATTGAGGTCTGCAGGGTGTTGGTTTCGGGATTGTAGTTGCCGAAGGAAGGGATGTCGGTAATGACGATGGTTGGCGGTGGGATTGGGCAGGGCAGGTTGGAAGCGCCAGCGGCGGCGATAAACGCATCGCGCAGTACCGTCTGCCGGCTCAGGGCTGCCGCTTTGGCGGATTCGATGGCCGCGGTGTTGGCAGGAGCGGTCTGCGAAAGCAGGGGCGCGTTAAAGCATGCCAGGAGCGAGCCGACCAGGATGGCCTGCTTCAAGAATGATGGGAGCATCGTTGTTTCTTCCTCAGAGCCGGGGAGTTGGCGGGATCCGCGGTCAGGTGCCGCACGAGACTGTGGCCTAGAAGCTTTCTAACACGTCGGCGACCAGGGCGCGGGCGAAATCGCGGGAGAGGCGTTCGACGGCGGCGGGGTTTTCTTCGAGGAAGGTGGGCAGGTCGGTGGTGGACTGGTACTGCTGGCGGAAGACGTAGTTGTCGTTCTTGTAAAGGACGCGGCCATCGCGGGCGGTGAGGGTAACGGAGGCCGTCAGGGTGATGAGGAAGCTGGAAGACTGCTGGGTCTGGGAGTTGTAGGTGAGCGGCGCGACTGTCTGGGTGAGGATGGTTCCGTGGAGGACGGTGTCGGGATCGCCGGTGGTATAGGGGGTGACACGGAGGCGGGTGCGGGTGGCGAACTCGCGGACAACGGCGGTGGTGAGGACGGTTTCTGTGCGGTAGGCGTTGGTGCGAGTGGCGAAGACGGGGATGGCCAGGGTTTTGGTGCCGGGGGGGAAATGCGCGGCGGAGCCGACGGTGTGGTATCCGCAGCCGGCGAGGGTGAGGACGGCGACGAGCAGGGTGGGGATGGGCCAGCGCATGTCTTGTTCCAGTGTAGCGAAGCGGGCGGATGAGGCGGGGATCAGACCCATGCGGAGACGATTTTGCCCAGGCCTTCTTCGGGGAGGGCGAGGCCGTCGTCGCGGTTCTGGAAGTAGCGGGCATTGAGATCGAGAGAGTCGATCTGGGCGATGCGGGAGAAGCCGGCGGATTGGAGCTCGTTTTGCATGCGGGCGGAGGCGAAGTAGAGCTGGAAGGGTTCGCCGGCGGCGGCGACGCGGGCGGCGAGGGATTTCCGGGCGGCGCGAAGGCGGGGGCTGAGTTCGTCGTCGGTGACAGCATAGTCGAAGACGAGGCCGCTGCCGGGAGGCATGGCGGCGACGTAGTCGACAGTGGCGCGGAATGCGGCGAGGGTGAGATATGGAATGACGCCAAGCCAGGTGAAAAAAGCCGGCGATGAGGCATCGAAGCCAGCCTGGGCAAGGCCGGCAGCGAGGGTCTGATGCTCAAAGTCTAGAGGGACGAAGGTCAGGCTGGCCGGCTCGGGGATGGACGCAGACGCAAGCATTTGGCGCTTGAAGGCCTGGGTGGAGGGAAAGTCGACTTCGAAGACGCGCAATTCCGGAAACGGACTGCGGTAGGCAAAGGTGTCGAGGCCGGCGCCGAGGACGACGTACTGGCGAACGCCGGCGGCGAAGGCTTCGGCGAGGTTGTCTTCGGCGTAGCGGCTGCGGGCCACCATGAAGGCGCGGAAAGCGCGCGAGCGGGGATCGCTGTGGCGCTTGGGGTCGGCGAAGAATTCGGGGCCGAGGAGGGGGACGGCGATGGGATCGTCGAGGACGATGGGGCGATCGAAAAGCTGGTGGGCGGCGCGCCGGCTGGCGACGGCTCGAGCGGTCATGCTGACATGGCCGGTGCGCATGGATTCAGTCTACGGCAATTGGCAGAGACTGCGTCCGGATAGGATTGAAGGATGAACTGGATTGGTTGGGCTTTGCTTTCAGCGGTGTTTGCGGCGGCGACGGCGATCTTGGCGAAGGTGGGCGTGGCGCATATCGATTCGAACCTGGCGACGGCGATTCGAACCACGGTGGTGGTGGTGTTTGCGTGGTCGATTGCGTTGGCGCTGGGGAAGCATGGGGAGCTGCGCGATGTGGATGGGCGGGCGTGGTTATTTCTTACGCTGTCGGGGTTGGGGACGGGGCTGTCGTGGTTGTGCTATTTCCGCGCGCTGCAACTGGGGCCGGCGTCAAGAGTGGCTCCGCTGGACAAGCTGAGCGTGGTGCTGGTGATGGTGTTTGCGGTGCTGTTTCTGGGAGAGAAGCTGACGCCGATGGCGGTCGTGGGTGGGGTGTTGATTGCGGCGGGGGCGGTGGTGATGGTGCTGGCGTAAAAACGATTTTGAGCAGCGTTCCAAGAAGGCCGAACGGACTTCAGATCCTTGGGTAACGTCGGGCTTCGAGGTCATCAAGGAGTTGGCAGGGGCTGAAGCCCATTCGTTTTGGCGGGTTTCATCGGCACGACTGAAGTCGTGCCCTTTCAAAGATTGAGGCCGAAATTGAGTTTTCCGCGGCCTGGAAGACGCCGCTTGCGGCCAGACTTTACCTTCCGCGAAGAT
>CAILBQ010000317.1 GCA_903832475.1 uncultured Acidobacteriota bacterium
GATGACGGGGACGCCGGTTGCTACCTTGGTGTCGACCTGCGCGGTGATGGCGTGCAGGGCATTTTGCGAGATTTCGTTGGTCGCCCAGCGAACCTGGTCGTAGTCTCTCTGCGCATCTTTATAGATGATGCCGATGCCCGAACCGGCCGCGAGATCATGGAACTGGTTGAAGGTGATTTTCTTCCACGCTTCCGTCAATTCATTGCTTGGGTAGGGCTTGCCTTGGAGCCAGGCGAGAGAAGCATACTTCTCGGCGTCAAGCGTCCAGATTTCGCTTTCACGCATGTTGCGCTTGTGGTTAGCCTGGGTGGTCATGACGCCGCGGTGATACTCAAAGTACATCTCGGTCTTCCAGGTAGGAATCGCGATCTTGCCTTCGACTGGAGTGGGCGGCGTGTAGCCTTTGGCGATCGAATCGTAGTCCCATGTTTTGGAATCAGGAGCAAGCTGGCTTTCGACACTGGTGAAATAACTCTGTGCTGTTCCAAACTTCATGGGTGGAACAACTTTGTTGGACTGAGCCCAGTGTTCGCCCTCATCTAGAATCGCGCGAGTAGGGCCGCCTCCGTGGTCGCCGATGCCGTAGAGATCCATGATCTCGGTCATCCCTGGCGCCTGCTTGCGCGCATTTGCCAAGTCATAAGAGAGACGCACTGGATTCAGATTGCCATTGGCGTAATCGTGGGGGAAATAGGTGAGCACCTTGCTCCCGTCGGGCGATTCCCACCAGAAAAGCTTGAAGGGAAGCTGATTGGTGTCGTTCCACGTCATTTTTTGCGTGACAAAGTAATCGATGCCGGAACGTTTGTAGATCTGGGGAAGCTGCCATGTGTAGCCGAAGGAATCCGGGTTCCATCCAATGCGAACGTCGACTCCATATTCCTTCTGAAAGAAGCGCTTGCCCACGAGAATGGAACGGACCTGCGACTCACCATCTGGCATGTTCAGATCGGGTTCGACCCACATGCCACCGACGATTTCCCAGCGACCCTCTTTGATGCGCTTCTTGATCTGCTCATTCATCTCGGGATATTTGTCGGCGATCCACGAGTTGTACTGAGCAGCCGACTGGGTATAGGTGTAGTTGGGATATTCGTTCATCAATTGAAGAGCTGTTGAGAAGGTGCGCTTGACGACGTCGACGGTTTCGGTCCAAGGCCATAGCCATGCAGCGTCAATGTGCGAGTTGCCGGTGAGATGCAGCGTGGCCTGCTGAAGAAGCGGTTTGAGGCCGCGAATGGTGGCCTGAGCCTGCTTCAACGAAGCATCGAACTTGTCATGATCTTTACTGTCGAGCGCGCTGAGATCAATGGCGCCGATGGCCTTTTCAAGAATGGCGGTGTCGCCAGCTACATCTTTGGAGAGGCTGGGAATGAGCAATGCGGAGGAGAGGATTTCCAGGCGAAGATCTTCCGGGTTAGGCCGGTCTTCAGCGAAGTCGATGCGCAGGTTGGTGCCAACGAAGAGCTTGTTGTCAACGGTAGGCAGAAGCTTGACGGCGACAAGAATTTTCTCGCCCGGCTTGGCCTTGTCGAAGAGCACGATGGGCTCGAGGTCTTCGCCCAAGGCAACGCGGCGCCCGTTGAAATAGATGATTTCAGGAACCGGGCCGTTTGCGTTGGTATCGATAGAGAACCAGATACGCGCGCCGGTGAGATCGTAGCCATGGTGACTTTGAGGAACCTCAATTGTTCGGCGCAGCCAGCCTGCATCCTTGGCTGCATCAAAGCGCGGCTTGACTAACTTCCAGGAGGAGTCGTCAAGGTCGAGCGATTCGCCGTGCGGCAGATCTCCGGAATGGAAGCGCCACTCTTCAGCGGGGAGTTGATCCAGTTCACTGAGTCTCTGGACCGCGGCTTGTGCTGGAGCGCTCAAAGATTTCACGACCTCCGCGGCCTGCTCTGGGGATTGTGCCGATGCTGTCGCAGCGTAATAAGGGCCGAACGCCAACAAGGCAGTAGCGGCAACCGCGAGGCTGAGTTGGATGGTGGTCTTGGGGCGTAGTTGGAGCAGAGCTTTCATTGATAGGTCTCCTGGCTTTGTTGGCAGGCATGACGGCGATGGAAGCAGCCGCGCAATGTGAGGTCATCGACTTGCGAATTATACGGCGACGGAGGGGGCGATTGGAAACGATACCATCCGAATGCTGGAAATCTGCTGGGTATTCACGCAAAGTCGATTGAAAGTCTGATTACGGTTGCCTGGCAGTCGGTGAGGTAGGAAGATAAGGGTTCGGAGTTGTGCTGGACGAGTGAGTGCTGTTGATCTTGGCGCAGATATCGAATTCGCGGCGTGCGAGTTCCATCGACCCTTGCTTGCGATACACCTGGCCGAGTTTGAAATGCAATGCGGAGGTATCGGGAGCCAAGGCCACAGCCTGCTCATATTCAAACTGAGCCTGATGAAAGTTTTTTTGCGCCTGATATGCAGCACCGAGCTCCTCGTGAGTCTTGGGGTTTTTCGGGGCGATGGAGGCGGCCCTTTGAAGATAGGGCGTGGCCTTGTCAAGTTCGCCCTCATCCGTTAATAACATTCCCAAGTTGAGAAATGGCTGGGCATCGAGGGGAGTGCTTCCCTCCCACTCAATTGCGGTTTCAAAAGATTTGGCAGCCTCGCTGGAGTTATTGAGTTCTTTCAGGCAAAGGCCTAGATTGTTTTCTGCCTCGACGTAACGGGGATGCAATACGAGTGTGCGCTGAAAGGCAGTCGCAGCCTGGTCGAACAGGTTTTCGTTGTAGCGAGTGCGGCCCAGGAGATACCAGGCATTCGCGTCGTTGGGAGTTATCCGGGTAACTTCAGTGAACCACTTATCGGCATCGGTATAGTCAGCCAGGAGAACGTAATCGGAGCCGACAGTCAGGAGTTCTTCTGCGTTGGGACGCCGGACCTTGGCGCCCTCTGTAAATTCAGACAATGAATCCTTGGCTTTCTGCTCTCGAAAGAGAACGTAGCCAAGGAGAAAGTGAGCATCCGCGGAAAAAGGATGAGAACGGAGGTAAATATGCAGCCATGCTTCCGACTGGGGTAGCTGGTCAGAAGCAAGAAAAGCCCGGGCTGGAGCGAGCGGATCGGCAGGTGATGGCTCTTGTAGAGCATGGGCGGCCTGCGCACATAACACCGCAACCGCGACAATCATTCTTCCGTGCTGGAGGATCTTCATAAGGCGCCCACTACTTGCTTCTGACATGTCGATTGTCAGCCTACCCATTCCTGATCCCTCTGTTTGAGTCAATCTCGCAACGTCGAAGTGAAAGAGTTTCCTCATGGACGATTGATGTATACCTCGACAAGGTCGCCCAACTGCTTTGGCGTGAATTGATTGCCTTCCAGATTGACTGCGAGGCGTCCCTTTCGATCGATGATGACGGTGTGCAGCGTGTGTGTGAGCAGGCCTTCGCTGCTCCAGAAATTCAGGCCGAACATTCCAGCTACCTGCTTGACTTGCGCTAGAGGCCCAGTCATGAAATGCCAGACATCAGGATTTGCCTTCCACATGTTGGCATACTCGGTCAATGCTGCGCCCTGGTCGTGTTCCGGATCAATAGCAATCGTCAACAGCACCAGATCGCGCCCAGCCTTTTCGTGAAGGCGCGTAGCCACGCGTGCAAGATTGTTTGATAGGCGATAACAATAATCTGGATTGGGACAGCGCGAGTAACCGAAGGTCAAGGCGACGACTTTGCCACGGAATTGGGACAGACGAATCTGCTGCCGAGCCTGATCCGTCAGCTCAAAATCTGGCACCTGCTGTCCGATTGAAACCACGTGTTGATTGGCAGAAGGGACCAGCGCCGAATTCAATGCAGTTAGCGTTGCGGCCTCCATCGGCTCCGATTCAAAATTCGAAGTTGACGCCGGCTGGATGTTCTCCGCGTACAGCTTTTTATCCCTCGTGACGATGGTGAATTTGACCGGCATGCCGGGCTTCAGGTGAGCCAGTACTTTGGTATCGTTCACCCCAAATGACATCTCCATAGCGCTCATATAACCGGGTATAGCGTCGCAGGAAACGATGAGGGAATGATGAGCAGGTGCTGCTCCTATGACGATCCCGCGCGCGGGGTGTTGCTCTGCGGCCTTGATTCGGGCCGAGGTATAGAGTAGCGATAGAAGAATCAGTGTCGCAATCTTATTCATAATTTTGTTCTCGTAACTTACTTTGCTCGCGAAACAACGGTGCCTATCGGCTGAAAAGTCCGCTTCAGTTTTGTGTAGTCTGCGGAAAATTCTTTGATGTCGATGAACTGATCTTTCTCCATGCTAGGAAATTGCTGCCTCGTTCTTGTTGTGGGCCACCACACATCCAAACGGACAATTCGCGAGTTATGACCCAGGCCGATATGCTGTTCCACAGGGTTTCCTCCGAAGGAGCTCGTCTCGCCGACGGTTCGCCAGATTGTGCGCGGGGGCTGCCCGTCATTTTCCACAGTGACCATTATCTCCGCGCCAATTGCGGCCCGATTGGATTTAACTCCAATCAGGCGAACATTGATCCAGTCATTGTCGTTGCCGGGGTTCTGGAATAGACGCAGGGTGTGTTTGTCGGCCGGGACCGCGCCGCCATTGGCCGAAATGATATCAAGCTGGCCATTCCGCTCAACGTCGGCCATAGCAATGCCGTGGCCTTTATGTAATTCTCCGGTCCCGGAGGATGCTGTAATATCGACGAACTTCTTACCCTCATCGTTACGCAGCAGAGTATGAGGAAGCAAGGCGGCAAACGATGGATTTCCCATGCCGAGATACATATCGAGATAGCCGTCATTATCTAAGTCGCCGAAGTTCGAACCCATGGGCATGAAGACTCTATCCAGGCCAACCTGCGCGGTCACATCTTCGAATGTGCCGTCGTGCCGGTTTCTATAAAGCTTCGCTGTCTCAACGGAAACAGGGAGATCGAGATAACTGCGAATTGCCTGCTGAACCGAGCTAAAGTAGTCGGCGACAAAGATGTCGGGCCATCCATCGTTATCGTAGTCGAAAAACCAGGTTGCGAAACTGAAGAATGGGGCCTGCACGCCCGCCTGCCGTGCCACGTCAGTAAACGTGAGGTTGTGGTTGTTGTGGTAGAGGAAATTCGGACCTGACGTATTCGACACATAAAAGTCGACATACCCGTCCTTGTCGTAATCCGCTGCTGTCACACCTTTTGTGAAGGCGATCTTATCGACGCCTGCCGCGTGAGAGATGTCTTCGAATGTTCCATCCCCCTTGTTATGGAAGAGCTGGGTTGGCGCATTTTCGTTGCCGATCAAGAGATCGAGATAGCCGTCGTTGTCCACGTCCGCCCAAACGGCGGTTTGCGTTGCCGTCACCGGATTGCCCAGCCCGCTTGCTTCCGTTACATCGGTAAATGTTCCGTTGCAGTTGTTGCGCAACAGAGACCGTCGCATGGGAAGTTCCCAACCTCCTCGCAATACCAGCAGATCCATGCAACCGTCGTTGTTATAGTCCGCCTCGACAAGATTCAAACCGCCGAGCTGATTCGATAGTCCGGCTTCAGCGCTTCGGTCGGTAAAGGTTCCATCGCCGTTGTTGTGGAAGTAATGCAGAGGTTCGCACATATCCCAACTCGACGTGACAATATCGAGCTGTCCGTTATTTTCAAAGTCGTCGACAACGAGCCCGCCTGCTTCAGTAAAACTATTCAGACCGGCAACCTTTCCCACGTCTTTGAACCGTCCAATGTTTTCTTTCGATTCGAAGCTGCTCAAAGGAATTAATTCTCTGGCTGGGACCTGTGATGGATAGCCGCCCAGTGTCATATAAGCCAGATTCAACTGCCATTTCACTTCCAGGTCGTCGGGGAGGCGGTCCAGATATTTCTGGAAAAACTGAAGTGCAAGCTTGGAGTTCTCCTGCTTCTGAAAATGCAGGCCGGGATGCAGA
>CAILBQ010000318.1 GCA_903832475.1 uncultured Acidobacteriota bacterium
CCGATGGTCATCTGCAGAAAAGACCGTGTGGGCACGTGATCGCAATCAAAAATAGCCACGTAGGGCGAGGTCAGCGCCTTCAGCGCGGTGTTGATGTTGCCCGCCTTGGCATGGAAATTGTCCGGCCGGATCCTATACCCAACACCGGCCTCAAAGGCGAACTGCTCAAACTCTTTGCGGCGGCCGTCATCCAGGATGTAGACGTGCAGTTTGTCGGTGGGCCAGTCGATGTTCAAAGCGCCCAGCGCGGTGTAGCGAACCACTTCGAGCGGCTCGTTGTAGGTAGGAATCAGCACATCGATGTGCGGCCACTCCATGGGACTTTCGGGCAGCGGCATGGGCGCGCGACGAAGCGGCCAGATGGTCTGAAAATATCCGAGAAACAAAATGATGAAGGCGTAGCTCTCGGCAAAGACCAGCGACATGATGAAGAAGGCATCGAGAGCTCCCCAGTGATTGGCAGGGTCCTGGAAGAACTGTACTGTCATCGACAACCGCCAGAAGCCATAGCGGAAAGTCACGAAAAGAGACAGCACCATCATGGTCAGAGTGATGAGGTAGGAATCGGAAGTGCGTCCGAGCGCCAAACCCATCAACAGCGTGAGCAGCCCGCACACCGCCTGCTGCGGCCAGGTCAAAGGGAGTGTGCCAAAGAAATAAAACACCACGAGTGCCGCTACCAAGAAGAGGAACCGCAGCAGCTTGAAGAGGAATGTTGAGCCGGCACCAATATCGTGCCAAAGCTGAGTTACGCTCATCGCTCACTCCAGCGAACACCGCGTTGCTGAACGGCCGCAGGGGCAGACACGCCGCGCACCCATCCGGCCAGGCTGGCATAGTCTTCGGCTACGGTCGCAGTCGGAGCGTAATCCATCACAGTCATTCCTTCGGCAAGGGCTTCGCTGATGGCGGGATTGCGGCGCAGGGCAAAGGGCAGTAGACGGTCGCCAATCTGCTCGCGCAGGATCTCACGGACATCGAGGTGCAGGGGCAGCGAGTAATCAAATTGATTCAACACATAATACGGCATTAGCGGCTTGGTCCCGGAGTTGCCGCCGTGGACGCTGCCGGTGTTGCGGAAGAAGGTTTCAATGGCGCTCACGCTGACCACCGAACTCATATCAGGCACGACTGGCACGAGCAGGACGGGGGCCATGCGCAGGATGCGGCGAGTGGTCGCTCCGGAGGCGGTGGGGAGATCTACCAAGATGCGGCTGGACCCGCGGCTGTAGCGGCCGATTTCGTCGAGAAGCCAATCCTGATCCTGACTAGGAGCTTGGCCGCGCATCATGCTGGGATTGCCCTGCTGCCCATCTGAATACTCGGAAGGCGAATTGCCGTCGGGGTCAAGGGTCACGAGTTGGATGGGCGCTTCGGTGCTGATGGTGGGCGGATTGAAAGTGCGCAACTGGCCGGGACGCTGATCTCTGGCGCCGAAGAAAAAGGGAAGCAGGCCGTATGTGGCAGTATCGACCAGCAGGACGCGCTCGCCGCGCGAGGAAAGGGCTCTTCCCAGAGCAGCCACGATGCTGGTCTTGCCAACGCCGCCGGCGAGCGAGAAGACGGCCAGTACAGGAACGCGGGCGGGAGGCTGGACGTGCTGCTGCTCCACCGGGGCGGCGTGCGGATCGAATACGCTTTTCAACGCGTACCAACGGCTGGCGATGCGGTCGCGGGAACCGAGCAGCGTGTCATCCACCGGAGTTTGACCGCCATGAGCAGGATTTCCTGTGGGGTTGGGGAGACTTTGACTTTGTGGGGCTGGATGTCCCAGGGCGGGGTTGGCAGGTGAAGGATTGCTCGGCGCATTGCCGGCCCGCAGGTCACGTGGTTCGTTGGACTGCGCCGGCACAGAGGGGCTTGCCAAGGTGCCTGCCGAATACTGCGCCTGCATAAACGCAGCGGAAGCCGCCGAAGCAGGAGCCGCGGGGATTTCAGGAGCCAGCCACGCTGGACGCGGGGTCGGGTCTCGCATTTCGCGCTGCTCTGCGGTGGGCCAGGGCGAATGCATGTAAGGATCGGCGGCTACCGGGTAGGAAGGCACCGGGTAGCTGGAAGACGCAAATGACGGCACGGCGTAGGACGGGTATGCAGAAACGGCCAACGGATGGACATTCGCGAAGTTTGGCTGCACGGGTATCTTCGGGGCAGCCGGTTCAGGGAATGTCACGGGCGGAGACTGCATGAGATAAGGCGGATTGGAAGCGCTGGGCTGCCCGTAGGGCTGCTGTGCCTGCTGCACGCCCTGCGTGGGCTGCTGCAGACGCTGAGCCGCTGCACCCGGTACGGTCTGCCGCCAGGTCTCGTTGGCGTGCTCGACCGGAGCCTTCGGCGACGCCGCTGCTGGAGCCGGCGACATCGGGCCGGCCAAGTTAGTGACCGGCGGAATCGCAGCCTGAACCTGGCTGCCCGGGTCCCGTTCCGGCAACCCGTAGGCAGGCGATTGCGGAGCGGGTGGATCTTGCAGAAAGTAGGGTTGAACTAAGGAAGGATGGTCAATGCCGTGGGCCTGGCCATGCGCAGCGAAAGACTCCTCTTCGGGCTGGTTATGGGTCGCAAAGCCGGGAAGGTAGTCACCCGAAGGCGCGTATCCGCCGTTGTAGGGCTCCGAGGAGAGCGGGACGGGCGGCTGCCAAACGCGCTGTTGAGCCG
>CAILBQ010000319.1 GCA_903832475.1 uncultured Acidobacteriota bacterium
CAAAAAAGTTGCAAGGCACTGCAATTTATGGAGAGTTACGTAGTACAAAATAGGGCGAAAAGCAACAACTTCTTTGCCATGCCCATTCCTAATCCATCAAACGGAAAACATTTTGGTGACTTTTCCCGGCAATCGGGGTGAGGTCGATCTGGGATTTCCAGCCCTTGATGGCGATTTTGCCGCTTTTGGAATCGATGCCGGCGACGAGGTGCTCCGCACCAATTTGCGTTGAGAGGGCTTTGGCGAATGGAGTATTGACGGCGGCGGTGCCGTTCTCTTCCTGAAAGAACGCGCTGCCGAGGATGATTCGTTGCGCTCCGGCGGCAAGAACCTGACGGGCGCGTTCGAGGGTGCGGATGCCGCCGCCGACCTGGACGGGGAGACGCTTGGAGATTTGTTCGACTAGCGCGGCGTTGTCGCCGGTACGCATGGCGGCATCGAGGTCGATGAGCTGGACGAGGGGGTAGGCCGAGAAGCGGTCGACCCAGTATTCGAAGTCGGTAAAGACGAGCTTGGGCTTACCGGCAGCAGTCTGGCCTTGTTCGAGCTGGACGATTTGGCCGTTGAGGAGGTCGATGGATGGGATCAGCATGGGAACCTCACGGGGATGCCGGATTTGGCGAGCTCTTCTTTGAGGGAACGCGACGTGGAGACGCCGAAGTGGAAGATGGAGGCGGCGAGGGCGGCGTCGGCCTTCCCTGCCCCAAACACGTCGGCAAAGTGGGCGACGGTGCCGGCGCCTCCCGATGCGATGACGGGAATGCGGACGGCGGCGCTGACGGCGGCGGTGAGTTCGCAGTCGAATCCGGAGCGGGTGCCGTCGGAGTCCATCGAGGTGAGTAGGATTTCGCCGGCGCCGCGGTCTTCGGCTTCGCGGGCCCATTCGACGGCGGTGCGGCCGGTATCTTTGCGACCTCCGTGGGTGTAGACGCGGGCATTCTGGGCGGGGTGATCTGAATCGGTGTCACGGCGCGCGTCTATTGCCACGATGACGGCCTGGGAGCCGAAGGTGGCACCGATTTCGCCGATGAGTTTAGGGCGGGCGAGGGCGGCGGAGTTGATGCTGACCTTGTCGGCGCCGGCGGTGAAGACGGCTTCGGCATCGGCGGCGGTGCGGATGCCTCCGCCGACGGTGAAGGGGACGAAGAGCGAGGCGGCGGTGCGGCGGACGGTGTCGAGGAGGGTGCCGCGGCCCTCGTGGGTGGCGGTGATGTCAAGGAGGACGATTTCGTCGGCGCCTTCCTGGGCGTGGCGATGGGCGAGCGCGGCGGGGTCGCCGGCGTCGATGAGGTCGACGAACTGGACGCCTTTGACGACGCGGCCGTCGCGGACGTCGAGGCAGGCGATGATGCGTCTAGTTAACATGATGGCGGTTTCTCTTGTGGCGAGTTGGGGCGGGCTTTCAGCCCTCGTTCCTTATTGGAATGCACACCCAGGCCGCCGCGCGAGCTGACGCTCGTGCTTTGGCCTGGGCTGGGATGACGCGCGCCTGTGGCGCTTTGTCGTGCTGAGCTCGGAGGTCATTGGATCTCCAGAAAATTGCGGAGAATTTTGAGGCCGGTTTCGCTTGATTTTTCTGGGTGGAACTGGACGCCGAAGACATTGTCTTGTTCGACGGCGGAGGCGAAGGGCACGATGTAGTCGGTGGCGGCGGCGGTGGCAGCAGTGATGGGGGCGCGCCAGGCGTGGGTGAAGTACGCGAACTCGCTGTCAGCAACGCCTTGCAGAAGACGGGAGGTCGCTTTTGGGTTCAGTTGATTCCAGCCGACGTGGGGGACTTTCTGATCGCCCTCCGGGAAGCGTTCCAGTGTCTCCGGGAAGTAGGCGAGGCCGGGCTGATCGGGGGCTTCGGTGCTGGCCGCATAGAGCCACTGCATGCCGACGCAGATGCCGAGGAAGGGGATGCCGCGGGCGATGGCGGCGCGAATGGCATCGGTCAGTCCGGTGTCATCGAGGCGTTTGGTGGCGGCGAAGTGGCCGACACCGGGGGAGGATGATGTGGGTCGCGTTGGCCAGTGGGCCGGGGGTGTCGGTGACTTCGACGTCGGCGCCGAGGTGACGCAGTGCTTTGACGACGGAGGTTAGGTTGCCGGCTTTGTAGTCTATGACGGTGGTTTTCATTTCAGCTCCTAGCTTCGAGCTTTCAGCTTCTAGCTAGAAGCTAGAGGCTGAAAACTAGGAGCTATAAAAGGCCTTTGGTGCTGGGTAACATTTCGGCGAGCTGGGTGTCGCGGGAGACGGCGACGCGGAGGGCGCGGGCGAAGGCTTTGAAGATGGCTTCGATTTTGTGGTGGTTGCTGCGGCCGTACATGATTTTGACGTGGACGTTGGCGTGGGCGCCTCTCGCAAACCCCTCGAAGAAGTCGGTGACGAGCTCGGACTGGAGGTCGCCGACGAGGCGGGTGCGAACCTTGGTGTCGACGGCGTAGGCGGTGCGGCCGCTGAGGTCGATTGCGGCGATGGCCAGGGTTTCGTCCATGGGCATGAGGAAGTAGCCGGCGCGGTTGATGCCGCGCTTGTCGCCGAGGGCGCGGGAGATGGCTTCGCCGAGGGCGATGCCGACGTCTTCGACAGTGTGGTGCTGATCAACATCGAGGTCGCCGGTGCAGGTGAGGGTGAGGTCGAAGCCGCCGTGACGGGTGAAGAGCTCAAGCATGTGGTCGAAGAAGCGGATGCCGGTGGTCACTTTATATTGGCCGGTGCCTTCGAGGGTGAGGTGGAGCTTGATCTGGGTTTCCGTGGTGTGGCGGATGATTTCGGCGGTGCGGATGGCGGTCATAGGGAGCTCCGGTGCGGCGGTTCAAGAGTGCAGAGCACAAGCAGATTCCCCTAAGGGGAATGACAGAAAGAAAAGCAAGGGCAAAGACAAAAGCAACAGCAGATTCCCAGCAGGAATGACAAACCAAGACAGCAAGAGCAAAGACAGACGCAGATCCTTCACTGTGTTCAGGATGACACTTTTCTTGCGGAAAAATACGTTTCTATCGCGGCGAGGGCGTGGTGCATCTGGGTTGGAGTGCCGATGGTGATGCGGACGAGTCCCTGGCAGCCGGGGTCGGCGGAGCGGTCGCGGGTGAGGATGTTGTGGGCACGGAGGGCGGAGACAAAATCTTTGTGATGCGGGCCGATATTGATCAGGACGAAGTTGGCTTCGGTGGGCCAGTGTTGCAGGCCGAGGCGGGTAAGGCCGGCGAGGAATTCAGCGCGGGCCTGTTTGACTTCGGCGACGTAGTGCATCAGGAAAGCTTGGTCTTTGAGGGCAGCGGTGAGGGCTGCGAGCGCGACCAAATTGACGCTGTAGGGAGAGAGGACGCGACGGGTCCATTGGAGAAGCGCGTCGGGGCCGGCGAGTAGGCCGAGGCGGAGGCCGGCGAGGCCGTAGGCTTTCGAGAAGGTACGGGCGACAATGAGGTTTGAGATTTTTCCAATCTGGTCGAGAACCGTCTGGCCGTAAAAGTGGAAGTACGCTTCGTCGATCAGCACGATGGCTTGCGGCGCGGCGGCGGCGATGGCCAGGATCTGTTCGCGAGTGGCGATGGCGCCGGTGGGGCTGTTGGGGTTGGCGATGGCGATGAGTTTGGTACGTGGGGTGATGGCGGCGAGGAGTCGTTCAAAGGGGAAACGAAAGTCGGGCGTGACGCCGGAATCGAACGAAGGGACGTGAATGACGGTGGCGTCGGTTGAGGAAGCGTAGATCTCATACATGGTGTAGGTGGGGACGGGGAGGAGGAGTTCATCGCCCTGGTCGAGGAAGGCCTGGCAGAGGATGTGGATGGCTTCGTCGACGCCGTTGGTGAGGATGACTTGCTCGGGGGCGAGGCCGAGGTGTTGCGCGGCGAGGGACTCGACGGGACCGCGCTCGGGGTAGCGGGTGAGGTCGGCGGCGGAGAGGGAGCGGATGGCCTCGAGGACGGCGGGGGAGCAGGCGACGGTGTTTTCGTTAAAGTCGAGGCGGAGGTGATCGCGATTGCCGAGAGGTGGGTGGTACTCGGGCATCGCGGCGACGCGGCGGCGGGGGGCGATCATGTTAGCTGTTAGCTCCTAGCTTCTAGCCACTAGCTAAAAGCGGTTGGGTGGACGGTGGCACGTAGGTCGTGGCTAGCTCGGAATCAGGCGCTAGAAGCTAAAGGCTAGGAGCTAGAAGCTGTCCTGGCTTCAATGGCCTGGGCGTGGGCGGTGAGGCCTTCGGCTTGGGCGAGACGGATGGCGTGGGGACCGACCGCCGCTAACGCGGCTGGGGTGTAGTGCTGGAGTGTGATGAGTTTGAGGTAGTCGTTGACGCTGAGACCTCCGCGCAGGGTGGCCTGGGCGCCGGTGGGGAGGGTGTGATTGGGGCCGGAGATGTAGTCGCCCATGGGCTGCGGGCTGTGCTCGCCGATGAAGATGCTGCCGGCGTTCTGGACCCAGGCCAGATCGGCCTCGCTGTCGACGGTGAGGTGTTCGGGGGCGAGGCGATTGGTGATTTCGTGGGCTTCTTCAGGGGTGGAGGCCAGGAAGATATAGCCGTTGTTGCGGATGGATTCTTTGGCGATGGGATTCTGGGCGGCGCGGAGTTTGGTTTCAGCGAGGACGGCTTCGGCCAGCGTCTCATTGGTGGTGATGAAGATGGCGAGGGCTTCAGGGTCGTGTTCGGCCTGGGCGACGAGGTCGGAGGCCATGAATTCGGCGCGGCCCAGATCGCTGGTGACGACGATTTCGGTAGGGCCGGCCAGCATGTCGATGGCACAGGGGGCGACGGGATCGCTGGAGACTTCGCGTTTGGCGGCGGTGACGTAGAGGTTGCCGGGGCCTACGATTTTCGCCACTTTGGGTATCGACGCGATGCCGTAAGCGAGGGCGGCGATGGCGTGGGCTCCGCCGATGCGGTAGAACTCGGTGATGCCGAGGAGATGGGCGGTGGCCAAGGTTTCTGGGGCGGGATTGGGCGAGGTGACGACGATGCGCGGGACGCCGGCGACCTGGGCTGGGATCACGGTCATGAGCATGGTGGAGGGGAGCGGGTGGCGGCCTCCGGGGACGTAGCAGCCGACAGAGGCAATGGGGCGGACGAGCTGGCCGGTGGTCAAACCGTCTTTTTGGGCTTGCCAGGACTTGGGGAGCTGTTTCTGGGCGAAGGAGCGGATGTTTTTGACGGCGATTTGGAGGGCGCGCTGAAGGGTTGGATCGAGTGCCTGCCAGGCGGCAGCGGTTTCTTCGGCTGGAACGAGAAGCGGAGTGTCGGGGGCGAGATGGTCGAACTTTGTGGCGTAGCGGAGGAGGGCTAGGTCGCCTTTGGTTTTTACTTCACGGAGGATTTTGCGGACAGTAGGGAGGACAGTGTCCAAGGACACGCTGCCGCGACGTTCCAGCTGGGCGAGGAGGGTGGCGGTCGATTTGGCGGTGCGGCCAGTGGTACGGAGAATGCGCATGGTGTCCGAGTGCAGCAAGTTAGCTGGTTAGCGAGTTAGCGATTCCCATCCTTGAACCCCATGGAGCTGCGTTCAAGGATGGGGCGCCCAGTTTGGTTGAGTTATTGCTACTAACAGCAGATTCCCTTCGGGAATGACAGAAAGAAATGTAAGAGCAACGGCAACTGCAAATCCTTCACTCCGTTCAGGATGACAGCATTGCATTGAATGCTCCACGGGACGACTTGGTTCATGCTTCAAAGGACGACTTTGTTGAGGGGGTATTCGACGATGCCGGTGGCGCCGGCGGCTTTGAGTTTCGGGATGACGTCGCGGACGGTGGTTTCTTCGAGGATGGTGTTGACAGCGACATAGGCCGGGTTGCTGAGTTCGGAGATGGTGGGGGAGTTGAGGGCGGGAAGGACTTCGAGGATCTTGTTGAGGTGCTGGCGCTGGACGTTGAGCATGAGGCCGACCTGGGCCTGGGCGTCGATCGCGGCTCGGAGCATGAGGGCGAGCTGCTCGATCTTTTCGCGCTTCCAGGGGTCGGCGGCGGCGGCCTGGCTGGCGATGAGGTGGGTCTCGCTCTCCATCACGGTGTCAATGATGGTGAGGCGATTGGCTTTGAGGGAGCTGCCGGTTTCGGTGACCTCGACGATAGCGTCGGCCAGCATGGGCGGCTTGACTTCCGTGGCGCCCCAGCTGAACTCGACTTTGACGTTGACACCTTTCTTTTCGAAGTAGGTCTTGGTGACGCCGACCAGTTCGGTGGCGATGGTCTTACCTTCAAGGTCTTCAGCTTTCTCGAAGCCGCTGCCCTCGGGGACCGCAAGCACCCAGCGGACTTTGCGGCGAGATTGCTTGGCGTAGGTAAGCGAAGTGATGCTGGTGACGTCGAGGCCGGATTCGACGACCCAGTCGATGCCGGTGAGGCCCGCGTCGAGGACGCCGTGATTGACGTAGCGGGCCATCTCCTGGGCGCGGATCAGCATGCACTCTATTTCCTTGTCGTCGATCGAGGGGAAGTAGGAGCGGCCGTCGGCGTAGATGTTCCAGCCGGCGCGTTTGAAGAGGGCGATGGTGGCGTCCTGGAGGGAGCCTTTGGGGATGCCGAGGCGGATCTTATTTGCCACTTTGGACCTCTTCTGTTGCGGGGGTGGAAAGAGCGATGGGCTTGGTGAAGCAGGAGACGGTGCCTTCGTGGCAGACCAGGCCGTCGCCTTCGACGACCACTTTGAAGACCAGGGTGTCGTTGTCGCAGTCGGTGGCGGCGGAGACGATGCGCAGGCGGTTGCCGCTGGTTTCGCCTTTCATCCAGAGTTTCTGGCGGGTACGGGACCAGAAGGTGACGAAGCCGGATTCGAGGGATTTGGCGTAGCTGGGGGGGTTGAGGAACCCGAGCATGAGGATTTCGCCGGTGGCGTTGTCCTGGACGACGCCGGGGACGAGGCCGTCCATCTTTTCAAAATCGATTGCTGGTGCGGGGTTGGTCATTTCACTCTCACATCGCGTTGGGGTTGGGGGTGAGGCGCCGGCAACGGAAAAGCCCGCTGGCGGAGGGCGCCGGCGGGCTTTTCTCTGAATCTGCTGAGTGTGGGGTCTAGGTCAGTCCACAGCAGTCCGCCGGCATGGTCGTCGCATGGTGATGGTGATGACGATGATGGAGGTGGGACTGCATCTGGATTCCACCGTAAGCGGCGAGGGGGAAGCTTGTCAACCGTCCCGGACAAGGGCGGACAGGCTGGCCGAGAGCAAAGTCGCGCCGTGGATGCGATTTAGCCCATCCGTCGTACATTTTCTAGACCTGGCCGCCGGCGATCCATCCCGACAGAGTGTGCCACCACGCACTGTCCCTGACAAAGTTTGAGATAACGGCGAGGGCGGTAAAGACGGCGGCAGCCACTGGATAGGGAGACCATATCTTGCCCCGGCGCAAGTCGCCGGCTATCAGTACCAACAACATCAGAATCGTCAGGAGTTCCGAAGTATTTACGTTGGTTTGGAAGCTGCGCATGGAGGGCACAAAGAAAAGGGCGCGCGTAAGGGCGGGGGGCATCAGCAGCAAGACAGTGCAGACGATATAGCGAGCATGCAGTTGAAGATTGCGCGCGTAACAGATGCTGAGGATGACCAAGGCTGGGAAGACGATGAGCGAGGCCAAGTCAAGAAACGCTAGCTGATCGAGGACAGAGGGAGGCGCGTTGTGCATCTGAATCATGCGCCTATCCATGAGGAAGCCACAAACAACAATAGCCGGCATCAACAGGTAGACACCCCATCGCCCCAACTTGCGATGCAACTGGAGTTGGCCGCGCTGATAGAGGACGGGCTGAACGATCAACAGCGCGATCCATCCGCCCATCAGTGCTCCGTGGACGTGGTGGAGCAAAGGCTCGGTGCGAATCACGGCAAAATAGGTGCGGGAAAATCCCAGCCAGGTAATGGCGATCGCGATCAGAAAATACCATTGCGCGTGTGGGTAGAGGACGCCTGACTTTGCCTTTTTTGGGAAATGTGCTGCAGTCGCCAAGCAAACACCCTCATGGGAGGAATCTCTTAGATGAGGCTATCCTGCATGCGTTTGGAGTCAAGAAAAAAGCGGCAGGCAGGTTGACGTGCCAGTCTTCCTGAGCAACGACCGACCTGGAGCGGTAACGTTTGGCCAGTTTGTACAGGACGGGCTAGGCAGCGTTGCTCACTGGCGCTTGAGCACGAGTTGAGCTTTCGACGGTGACTTGGCCCGTTTTGGGAAGCGAATTCTTCGATGACCGCCTTCTCGAGCTATTGGAGCCTCCAGGTGGGGGAGAATGGTGGGCATGCGGCTGTTCACCAGGTTGATCGCGTGCATAGCAATGGCGGGAGTGTGTGAAGCAGCGAGTTCCCTTCCCTCCAGAGCTGTTGAGCCGGTGGATATCAATCGGGCGACGGTAGCGGAGTTGATGCGTGTGCCGGGGATGACGTCGACCTGGGCTGGGCGGATTGTTCGCTTTCGACCATACCGGACGAAGTTGGATCTGGTGGATCAGGGGGTAGTCTCGCGGGAGGTGTATGGGCGCATTCGGGATGGGGTGGTGGCGCATCGCGTGGAGGGGATCGTGAGGGCGGGGAAGGCGGCTGCGGGACGATAGCCGACTGGCGAGAGCTCGATGCTGGGAGTGTGGGAAAGGTAGAAGCAGATTCCCCTGAGGGGAATGACAGAAAGAAAGACAAGGGCGCGGATCAAGAAAAGAAGTGATGCGGATCAAGCAAAGCAGGGACGCCGATCAATAAAAGCAGAGGATCGGATGCTTGCGATCCCACATCTTCCCGCAAACTGCGTGGGAAGATATGGGACCGAGATTGTCTTTGGGGTGGCCTTAGGCGGTATGGGCCAGGGTGGGCGTGTCGGTGGGGAGTTCGGGATCGGGAGGGCAGGGGTTGGCGCGAGGTTTGATGCGCGCCAGCATGCCGCTGAGGATCACGTAGAGCACGGGGATGAAGACCAGGTTGAGGACGGTGGAGAGAAGCATGCCGCCGACGATGGTGGTGCCGACGGAGTGACGTCCCAGAGAGCCGGCGCCGGTGGCAAAGACGAGTGGGAAGACGCCGAGGATGAAGGCGAAGCTGGTCATGAGGATGGGGCGGAGCCGGAGTTCGGCGGCTTCGATGGCGGCTTCTGTGATGGAGCGGCCTTTGGCGCGGAGCTGCTCGGCAAATTCGACGATGAGGATGGCGTTCTTGGCGGCGAGGCCGATGAGCATGACGAGGCCGATCTGGCAGTACACGTCATCCGAAAGCCCTCGGGCTGAAACCGCGCCGAGTGCGCCAAGGACGGCCATGGGGACGGAGAGGAGGATGATAAACGGCAGGGCAAAACTCTCGTACTGGGCGGATAACGTCAGGTACACGACCAGAATGCCGAGGGCAAAGATGATGATGGCTTTGCCGCTGGATTCGATTTCTTCCTGGGTGAGGCCGGTCCAGTTGTAGGTCATGCCGGGCATCATGATCTTTTTCGCCAGGTTCTGCATGGAGGTAATGCCCTCGCTGGAGCTGCGGCCGGGAGCCGAGGAGCCATCGATTTCAACGGAGCGGAAGAGGTTGTAGTGGGAGATGACCTGGGGACCGGATGTTTCCTTGGCGGTGACCAGGCTGTCGAGCGGGATCATCTGGTTGGAATCGGAACGGACGTAGAAGGAATGCAGATCGCGGGCATTCATGCGGAACGGCTGGTCGGCCTGGACGTAGACGCGGTAAGTGCGGTTGTTGTAGTCGAAGTCGTTGACGTACTCGGAGCCCATGAAGACGTTCAGCGTTGTGGATATCTGAGTCAGCGAGACGCCCATAGCTTTGGCCTTCTGACGGTCGATGGTGACGATGAGCTGGGGGTCGCTGGCGGAGAAGCTGGTAAATAGGCCGGTGAGGCCGAGCTTGGGATCCTGGCGGCTGGCACCGATGATGGTGTGTGAGACGCGGTCGAGGTCGGCGAGGGTGTTCTTGCCGAGGTCCTGGAGCATGAACTGGAATCCGCCGAAGGAGCCGAGGCCCTGGACGGCGGGAGGTTCAAACATGGCGACTGTACCGCCGGGGACCATGAAGAGCTTGGGACCAAGATTGGCGACGATGTCGGCGGAGGAGTGGCCTTTGCCTTTGCGTTCGTCAGATGGCTTGAGTCCGCAGAAAATCATGCCGGCGTTGGGCGAAGCTCCGTTGAGGGAGAAACCCGAGACAGCGAAGGCGCCGGCGATGTCAGGGTCCTGCGCCAGAACTTTCTGGGCGCGGTCGGCGATGGAGACGGTGTCAGACAGCGACGCTCCGGGGGGCGCCTGGACGACGACCATGAGATAGCCCTGGTCTTCCTGAGGGATGAAGCCGGTGGGAACGTGGACGTACATGTAGTAGGTCGCGTAGAGACCGGCGAAGAAGACGAGAAGCAGTACGTAGCGCACCTTAAGAGCGTAGTGAATAAGGCGGGCGTAGGTGCGGGAGATCCAGCCGATGATGTCGTCGATGCCGTGGGCTAGGCCGGAGTAGGCGCGGGCGAGGGGCCGGACGCGAAGGAAGTCGAGCTGATGGTACTTGGCCTCTTCGCCACGGAGGAACATGGCAGCCAAGGCCGGCGAGAGCGTCAGCGCGTTAAAGGCGGAGATAGCGATGGCGAAGGCGATGGTCAGCGAGAACTGACGATAGAGAATGCCTGTGGTGCCGGGGAAGAACGACACCGGCACGAAGACGGCGATGAGGACGAGCGAGGTGGCGATGACGGCGCTGGTGACCTCGCCCATGGCGCGGGAGGTGGCCTGCATGGGATTGCAGTGATCCTCAGCGATGTGGCGCTGGACGTTTTCAATGACCACGATGGCGTCGTCGACCACCAGGCCGGTAGCCAGGGTGATGCCGAAAAGGGTGAGCGAATTGACTGAAAAACCGAAGATCTTAATGAAAGCAAAGGTGCCGATCAGCGAAACAGGAATGGTGACGGCGGGGATAATGGTAGCGCGCCAGTCGAGCAGGAAGAGGAAGATGACGGCGATGACGATGACGATGGCTTCGGCGAGAGTTACGAGCACTTCGTGAATGGAGTCGCCGACGATGGTAGTGGAGTCGAAGGCAATGGTGTATTTGAGGCCGGGCGGGAAGCTCTTGGAGAGCTCGACGAGCATGGCTTTGGCGTCGCGATCGACCTGGAGGGCGTTGGCGTTGGAGAGCTGCTGGACGCCGATGCCGACGGCGGCGTATCCGGAAAATTTGAGGTTGGAACTATAGTCCTCAGCACCAACGACGGAGTGGCCAACGTCTTTCAGGAGGACGAGGCCGTTGGCGGTGTTCTTGACAATGATGTTGTTGAACTGCTCGGGGTCGGTGAGGCGGCCAACTACGCGAACGGCGACCTGGAAGGTCTGCTGGTTGTCCGAGGGAGGCTGACCGAGCTGGCCGGCGGGGACTTCGACGTTCTGTTCCTGAAGCGCAGAGACCACGTCGGAGGCGGTGAGGTTGCGCTCAGCGAGCTTGGCGGGGTCAAGCCAGATGCGCATGGCGTATTTGCGTTCGCCGAAAATCTGGACGTCGCCAACGCCTTTGACTCGCTTCAGGGCGTCTTTGACGTAGACGTCGAGGTAGTTGGAGATGAATTCGTTGGTGTAGCGATTGTCCAGGGTGTAGAAGCCGGAGCCGAAGACGAAGTTGCTATTGGCCTTGGTGATGGTGATGCCAGCGGCGTTAACGGCGGCGGGAAGGCGGCCGGTGACACTGGCGACGCGGTTCTGGACGTCGACCGCGGCGATCGACAGGTCGTAGCCAGTGTTGAAGGTGGCGGTAATGCTGCTGACGCCGTTGTTGGTGCTGGCAGAGCTGATGTAATGCATGCCCTCGACGCCGTTGATGGACTCTTCGAGGGGGATGGTGACGGCCTTTTCAACGGTTTCAGCGTCGGCCCCAATGTAGCTGGTCGTGACCATGACCTGAGGCGGGGCGAGCGTGGGGTAGAGGGAGATGGGCAGCGTGGGAATACACACCGCGCCGGCCAGGATGATGAGCAACGCCGAGACAGTAGCGAATACGGGCCGATGGATGAAGAAATCAACAAACAAAGTTCAGTTTCCTTCCTGAGCAACCGGGCTGGGCATGTTTCGCAGAACCGGAAACCGGGTGGTGCGAGTTTGCTGGCCAGCCCCTGGTCGTGCCGGGGTTGGAATGGGCGATGCGGTGAGTGACGAACCGGAATCGCAAGGCTATCGAACGGCCCTAGCCGTGAGGCATGACGGGCATGTTGTCGACGAGGAACTGGGTTCCTGAAACGATGAGCTTATCGCCGGGCTTGAGGCCGGAAGCGACGGAGTAAGAGTTGCCGACCGTTTCGCCGAGAGTAACCGAAACCTGGCGTGCGGCGAAATGGCCGTCGGGCTGCTGCTGAGCAAGGAAAACGAAACTCTGGCCACCCTGGCGGGAGACAGCAAGGACGGGGATGACCGGCATGGGCGCGGTCTTCCAGATGATGCGGGCCTTGATGAGCTGAGCGGAACGGAATTGCAACAGAGAGCTGTGAACGGGCGCTTTCAGCAGGATGCCCTGAAGCTGGCTGTCGACCTGCGGCGAGAGAAAGTCGACGTGGCTGGTTTCGATGGGTTTGTCGTCGGCGTCGAGGAGTTGGACGGGCAAGCCCATGTGCACTTCACTGCCGCGATCGGTGGGGACGTAGATGTAGGCTTCGAGATCTTTGTTCTCGTCGACCGTCGTGAGGGCGGTGGAAGGGGTTACGTAGTCGCCCAAGTGCACGGGGACATCGCCGACGATGCCGTCAAATGGCGCTTTGACACGGTAGTAATCCAACTGCTGTTCGAGAGACTTGCGCGTGGCGACGGCGGCTTCCCAGTCGGCCTTGGTGTTCTGGAACGACTGCTCGGCTTGGTCGAGTGTATCGCGGCTGGTGATGCCTGCTTCGAAGAGCTTGCGCTGACGGCCGACCTGGATGGTGTTGTAGTCATAGAGAGCTTTTTTCTGATTTTCGGTAGCTTTCTGAGAATCGACAAGCGCCTGCTGGCGCAAAGGATCGACAACCATCATGAGTTGTCCCGCCTTGACGTGGTCGCCGGACTTGACCAGCAACTGGGTCAGGTTGCCATCTACCTGAGGCATGACCGTGACGGAGCGGCGGGACTTGATGGTGGCCACGTAGTCGGAGCTTTGTTCGACGGGCTGCAGCGAAACAGCTACCGTCTGGACGGGGAGAGCTTGCATGGCGGGCCCCTGTGTGGGCGCGGCCGGCTGCTTGCAGCCAGCGGCCAAGAGTGTGGCACAAAGCATAGACATGAAAAGGGTACGTCTCAACGAGGAACCTCTCTTACAGTAGTGCTGACCCGGGCGACAGGGGCAGGATCGTTTCTGTGGCGTCTGCACAAATAAGGCAAGCACGGACGACCAAGGCGCGGCTGGAGGGCATCTCCAACTCTTTATCTTCTCTCAGATGAGTGGAATGCAGGTTTTGCTCCAAGAAATCGACAGAAGTCCCTTCCCAAGCTGGAAAGATGCTGGACGAAGGAAATCCGCAATCCTATAACGCAAATGGGTTGAAGTTGGTTCCCACATCGAAGGTATCGATGCCTTCGGCGCGCCGCAGCAGCAGCCGCGCAGCGGCGGCGGCG
>CAILBQ010000320.1 GCA_903832475.1 uncultured Acidobacteriota bacterium
AATCAGCCTCGCCACATGGTCGCCATACTTCTCCGCCGCCCCTGGATGCACCTCATGCTTTGAGTGGTGCCACATCGCCGCGTCATACCACCGCGCCATCCCATCCTTCGCCGCCAGCACATCGATCGCCAGCACATCCACCCCATCCTCATCCGAAGCCGTCCTCAGGCTTTCCGATCCGAATCAGCTGATGCAGCGCTGCGCTTACTCCGCACTCCGATTCACCACCGCCACGCGGAAATACGGCAGCGCCTTCTCCGCCGGATCCATCACATACGTCTCTTCCGTCTTGGCCGCGTCATACCCGCGCCACAGCCACACCATCTCCTCGGGAAACTCCGCCGCGCCATGGCTCGCGTTATGCGTCCCCTTGCCAAAACTCAAATGAAAGTCATACCCAAATCCCTTCAGCGCATTGGCCATTTTCAAATTTGCCAGCGGCCACGAACCCCAGTTCGGCACCTCCAGGTCATTGCTCCCATCCTGCAGCCACACGCGGATATTGCGATGCGCCTCGCGCCGTATCTTCTCCGGATAATCCTGCCCGCCATCGATCACATCCGGCCGCTCGCGCCACTGGATCGCCGTAAAGCTCCCAATCCACGAAATGACCCGGCTGAACTGATCCGGCTCCTGCCACGCCGCGTTGAACGAGCAGATCCCTCCCGAAGAAAGCCCGGTAATGGCGCGGCTGTACGCATCCTTGCGCAGGTTATACTGCGCCCCCACATCGGCCAGTATCTCGCCAACGAGATACGTATCGTACTTATCCGAAACCGTGTCATAGAGCGTGCTCCGCGTCGCGTCGGGCAGCGTACGCCCGGTCCGATCCGCATGCGCCTTGATCCCCTTGTACGTTGCTGTCCCTGGAGCATCGGTGATATCTCCCGGATTGATAAAGACGCAGATCATCACCGGAATCTTCTTCTCCGCGATCAGGTTATCGATCACGTTCAAGATGCCATGCTCCGCGCCCGGCTCCTCGACCCGTTTGGCATACCCCTCGCCGTCTTGAAACACCATCAGCGCCGCCGGCGTTTTCGCGTCGTATTCCGCCGGAACATAGATCCAGTAATTGCTTTTCATCCCTTCATAGACCTTGCTCACATGCGCGATCTTGTCCGACAGCCTGCCTTGCGGCACGCCCGGCCGGACATAGGAAAGCGGCCCATAGGCCGGCAGATCCAGCCTTCCGCCAAACGGCTTCCCATCCACGAGGTAGTGAAACGCGTGCAGCTTGCCCACCGGATCGATCCGCACCGCCGCATACCAGAGCTTGGCGCCTGCCGTCCCTGCTTTCGAAACAGGCACAGGCTCCATGGCCATCCCGGTCGGCGAGTCATCAATCACCAGCGACGGCATCGCCTCGGCTTGCAGCGCAAAGAAGAAATCCGGTCCATATCCCGCCCACGCCGTCCCCTCCTTCAACTCCTTCTCGCCAAATGTCTCTCGGATGGCGCCTTCGAGCGGAGCATCTTTGGCCCTCGTCAGCTGAATCAGTTCCGGCGCCGTCATCTTCTTCGCTGCCGCCTGCGCGTTAGCCGGCCCCGCGCCAATCAGCGTCAACAGCACGCACCACAGAACCAGCTTCGTGCTCGATTTCAAGCCCATTTTCATCCCGCGTTTGCTCATAGCTAGCCAACTATACAGGACACCTCAGGGCAGGGAAGCATTGTTCATTTGCGAACAGCGGCCGACGAATTCGGACACCATCGCTCTTTCTTAGTTCCTCGCCGCACTCACCAACCCCAACAAAATGCCCGTTTTCGCCTTTGCACGAATTGGCCTGTCGCATGCAATCCAACTCTCATCCGCGGGAGGTCACGCATGCACTCCATCCTTCAGGATCTTCGCTACGCCCTTCGCCAGCTTCGCAAGTCGCCCGGCTTCACTGCTACGGCCATTCTTTCCCTGGCTCTCGGCATCGGCGCCACCACCGCCGTCTTCAGCGTCATCTACGGCATCCTGCTCGATCCCTATCCATACGCGAATCCCGACCGTATGGTGCACATGCGGCTGATCGATCCAGAGGGACACGAGCGCGGCTTCGGCACCACCGCTTCGCAATGGCAGCAGATCCGAAAATCCCCCGTCGTCGAAGACGCTTTCATTACCAACGAATGGAACCTCACCGTTACCGGCCACGACTATCCTGAAGACGTCTCCGCCGATCTCGTCTCCTCCAACACCTTCAACTTCCTCGGCGTTCCGCCCGCGCTCGGACGCAATATGCAGCCCTCTGACGCCATCGACGGCCAGGATCCTCAGCCCGTCGTCGAACTCAGCTACAAGTTCTGGCAGCGCCATTTCCTCTCCGACCCGTCTGTGATCGGCAAGACCCTCCAGATGGTGCGCAAGAACTACACCATCATCGGCGTCGCTTCCCCGCGCTTCACCTGGGACGATACCGATGTCTACACCCCGCAAAAAATCACCGCCGATCCTATCCTCGGCTACTACTGCGGCATCCGCCTCAAGCCCGGAGTCACCCACGATCAGGCCAACGCCGCTCTCCAGCCGATCCTCGAGCAGTTCGCCAAGGAAACCCCCAAGCACTTCCCCAAAAAAAGCTTCCGCCTCCGCGTCATCGGCCTCAACGACGATTTCCTCAAGCAGCTTGGACCCGCGCTGTCGCTGCTTTTCGCTGCCGTCGCTCTGCTGCTGGCCATCGGCTGCGGCAACGTGTCAATCTTGCTGCTGGCCCGAGGCACCGCCCGCCAGCAGGAGTTTGCCGTCCGCGCCGCCATCGGAGCCGGCCGCCGCCGCCTCATTGCCCAGCTCCTTACCGAAT
Source organism: uncultured Acidobacteriota bacterium (assembly GCA_903832475.1). Taxonomy (GTDB): domain Bacteria; phylum Acidobacteriota; class Terriglobia; order Terriglobales; family Acidobacteriaceae; genus Acidicapsa. Next base: position 2,792 of record CAILBQ010000320.1, read on the forward strand.
CACTGCTGCTCTCCCTCACCGGAGCCGCCCTCGGCGTCGGCCTCGCTTATGCCACCCTCGCCAAAATCATCGCCCTCCTGCCCACCTATTCCTTCCCCCACGAAGCCGCCATCCACATCAATGTCCCCGTCCTCGCCTTCAGCGTCGCCGTCGCCATCCTCACCGGCGTTCTCTTCGGCTTGTGGCCGGCTCTGCAAATCTCCCGCCCCGAGCTCAGCCAGAACCTCCAGTCCGGCACGCGCAAAATCGCCGGAGCGGTTCGCGGCAAACGCGCTCTGGCCCTGCTCATCGGCGGCCAGATCACTCTCACCCTGCTGCTGCTCTCCGGCGCCGGCGCTGCGCTGCAGGGCTTCCTTCGCCTCGCCAACGTTCCCCTCGGCTACGATCCCCACAACATCATGTCGGTCGGCATCCCGTTCACGACAACACTTACAAAACCTGGCCGGAACGAGCCAATTACTTCGAACAACTCCGCTCTGCCGTCGCTGCAGTTCCCGGCGTAAAGATCGCCGCCATCTCCACCAACGCCACGCCGCCTTCCAATGGCGGGGACACCAAGTTCGACATCCTTGGCAAGCCCGCCAGTCAGGATCAATCCGTCCGCATCAACTTCGTCAGCCCCGGCTACTTCCCGGCTCTCGGTATCCCCATGAGCCAGGGCAGCGTGTGGAGCGAGGCCGAAAATCACAACGCCGCCCCGGTCATCGTCATCAACCAGACCTTCGCCCGCCAGTATTTCCCCGCCGGCGACGCCATCGGCCACGCCATCAAGATGCCGCTCCCCGATTCGCTTCCCTACAATCTCGCTGCCTCGACGTCTTCCGGATGGCTGCGCATCGTCGGCATCATCGTCGACAAGCGCGATGACGGCCTTCACAACCCCATCAAGCCCGAAGCTTTCGTACCCTACACCCTGTGGATGCGCATGGGCACGCAGATCCTCGTGAAGTCCTCGGTGCCGCCGCTCACCCTGATGCCCGCCATCCGCAAGCAGATTGCCGCCGTCGATGCCGATCAGCAGGCCCAGGCCGATCCGCAGGACCTCGAACACTGGATCATGAACCAGCCCGAATACGCCTCCATCCAGTTCATCTCCTGGCTCTTCGGCATCTTCGCCGCGCTGGCTCTGGTCCTCGCCGCCGTCGGCCTGTATTCCGTCGTCTCTTACTCCGTCGTCCAGCGCACCAACGAATTCGGTATCCGCATGGCCCTCGGCGCCCAGCGCGAACACGTCCTGCACATCGTTTTCCGGTCGGCTCTCGGCAGCGTCGGCAGCGGCGTCGTCATCGGTCTGGTGCTGGCCCTCGTGCTCAATCGCATCCTTGTGAAAGTGGCCGCCGAAGGCAGTTGGGGCGACACCACCGTCATCGTCAGCGCAACCGCTGTGCTGTGCATCGTAGCCCTGCTCGCCTGCGCTATCCCCGCCCGCCGCGCCTCCCGCGTCGACCCCATGGTCGCTCTTCGCTATGAGTGAAAGAAGTGGTAAGTGAAAAAGAAGCTAAGCAGAAGTATCGCGGCCGCCCTTTCACTTATCCCTTACCACTTCTTTCCACTTGCCGCTTACCACTTCCTTTCACTTGCCACTGTCTCCCACCAGCAGCACCAGCTCCCTCAGCACCTCCTCATACGCTTCCCGCTCAAACAAAAAC
>CAILBQ010000321.1 GCA_903832475.1 uncultured Acidobacteriota bacterium
GCCGTGCTGCTGCTCATCGGCAATTGCTCGACTACGGAGTTCATAAGGCTGGTTCGAAACAACGCGGTGCGGTTTTCGGATTTCGAGAGCGATGCTGGGCGCAGCCTGCTTATTTTGAGGTAAGAATTGTGGTTGTTACAAGCCCTTAACTCCCGCCAGGAGCGTAGGAGATATGGGGACCTCGCCGTGGTAACATCCGTTCATTCTTTACAGATAGGCAGTGGCATGAACGAATCGGACCTCGCCGTAGCATTATTCGACGAACAGGGCCTGAAAACGGCTGGGATCGCCATCCTGGTGGTGTTTGGCATCATGGCGGTTTTAATTTTCAGCGTCATGCGCTGGATCAAGACCGCAGAGCGGCTGCAAAGCGACAGCTCCTATCGAAAACGCCATTGGATATTGATGGCAGTCTTGTATTTGTTCGGGGCTTTCAACGTGATCGGTGGGGTTGCGAAGGGAAGCCTTCCGCCGCTAACGCTTCTCGGCCTGCCGGTCAGTGTGCTGCTCGTTTGGGTTTATCTGAGGGCTGCCACCCGAGAAAAGGCGCCACGGCAATAGTTAGCCTTGCATCCTCCCACATCCCCCGCCAAGAACGCGGGAGATATGGAGCACCCAGTTGTACAACATCCTGTTGAATTGGGTCGTGGATGTTGTTAGTTGGCCGCGAGTTGGCGGAGGACGTATTGCAGGATGCCGCCGTTTTCGAAGTAGGCGATTTCCTGGGGGGTGTCGATGCGGACTTTGCAGGCGATGAGCTTGGTGCGGCCGTCGTCGGATTTGACCTGAACGTGGAGGGTTTTGCCGTCGGCGAATTTACTGTCGAGCATGGCTTTGAGGCCGGGGAAGCTGTAGAGCTCTTCGCCGGTCAGGCCGTGGGTTTCGACGGTTTCGCCGGTTGAGAATTGCAGGGGCAGGATGCCCATGCCGACGAGGTTCGAGCGGTGGATGCGTTCGAAGCTTTCGGCGATGACGGCGCGGACGCCGAGCAGCTTGGGGCCCTTGGCGGCCCAGTCGCGGGACGAACCGGAGCCGTATTCCTTGCCGGCGAGGATGACCAGCGGGATGTTGCGTTCGGCGTAGGTCACGCTGGCGTCGTAGATCGAGGTGACGGTGCCTTCGGGGAGGAGCCGCGTGACGCCGCCCTCGGTCCCGGGGGCGAGTTTGTTCTTTAAGCGGACATTGGCGAAGGTGCCGCGGACCATGACTTCGTGATTGCCGCGGCGGGAGCCGTAGCTATTGAATTCGGAGACGGGGACGCCGTGCTCAGATAGATATTTGCCTGCCGGTCCGTTGGCCTTGATGCTGCCTGCGGGGGAGATGTGGTCGGTGGTGACGCTGTCGCCGAGGATGGCCAGCACGCGGGCGCCGGTGATGTCGGAGATTGGTGCCGGGGTCGGGGTGATGCCGTCGAAGTAGGGGGCTTTGCGGATATAGGTCGAGTCGGGCTCCCAGCCGTAGGTGTCGCCGGAGGGGAACTTGAGGCCCTGCCAGTTGGCGTCGCCGAGGGTGACGGTCGAGTATTCGCGGGTGAAGCCTTCGCTCGTGACGCCCATTTCGATGGCGGAGATCACTTCCTGCTGGGTGGGCCAGATGTCCTTGAGGAACACGGCTTTGCCATCCTGATCGGAGCCTAGCTGCTGGGAGTCGAAGTCGTGGTCGATGCGGCCGGCGATGGCGTAGGCGACGACCAGGGGCGGGGACATCAGGTAGTTGGCGCGGACGTCGACGTTGACGCGGCCTTCGAAGTTGCGGTTGCCGCTGAGCACGCTGACGGCGACCAGGCCGTGTTCGTTGATTGAGTCGGAGACGTCGGCGGGGAGGGGGCCGGAGTTGCCGATGCAGGTGGTGCAGCCGTAGCCGACGACGTTGAAGCGGAGCTTGTTGAGGTAGGGCAGGAGGCCGGATTTTTCGTAGTAGTCGGTGACGACGCGGGAGCCGGGGGCGAGGGAGGTTTTGACCCAAGGCGGGACGGTGAGGCCTTTTTCGACGGCTTTCTTGGCGAGCAGGCCGGCGGCGATCATCACGGATGGGTTTGAGGTGTTGGTGCAGCTGGTGATGGCTGCGATGACCACCGAGCCGTGGTCGAGATACTTGTCGGGGTCGACGCCGAAGCGGCCTTCGACGGTGTTCATGGGGGCGTTGGCGCCTTCGAGGCCTTTGCCGTGGGTGGTGCCGCTGGGGATGGCCTGGGCGAGGCCGCGGTCGAGACCTTCGTTGGCGCCTTCGGTGCCTGCGAGGATGTCGGCGGTCTGCTGGGCGGCGGTGGTTTCCGGGGCGGTTTCTTTGCCGAGGACGGAGTCGAGAACTGCTGTCGCAGCGGACCAGAGAGACGCTTTGCGTTCGCCGAGGGGTTTGGCGGTGGGGCCGAGGAGGCTGGGGAGCTGCTTGCGGAAGCTGGCGCCGGTTTCGGAGAGGAGGACGCGGTCCTGGGGACGCTTGGGGCCGGCGACGCTGGGCTGCACTGTGGAGAGATCGAGCTCGAGCGTCTGGGTGTATTCGGCCTCCGGGGTTTCGGAGGTATGAAAGAGGCCCTGGGCCTTGTAGTAAGCGGCGACGAGGGCGATCTGGTCTTCGCTGCGGCCGGTGAGGCGGAGGTAGCGGAGGGTTTCTTCGTCGACGGGGAAGATGCCGCAGGTGGCGCCGTATTCGGGGGCCATGTTGGAGATGGTGGCGCGGTCGGCGAGAGGCAGTTCGGCGATGCCGGGGCCGTAGAACTCGACGAATTTGCCGACGACGCCGAGTTTGCGGAGGGCTTCAGTGACGGTGAGGACGAGGTCGGTCGCGGTGGCTCCCTCTTTGAGCTTGCCGGTGAGCTTGTAGCCGACCACCTGGGGGATGAGCATGGAGACGGGCTGGCCGAGCATGGCGGCTTCGGCCTCGATGCCGCCGACGCCCCAGCCGAGGACGCCGAGGCCGTTGATCATGGTGGTGTGGCTGTCGGTGCCTACAACCGTATCCGGATAGGCGACTTGTTCCCCGTCGATTTCAGTGGTGAAGACGACGCGGGCCAGGTATTCGAGGTTGACCTGGTGGCAGATGCCCATGCCGGGAGGGACGGCGGAGAAGTTGCGGAAGGCGGTCTGGCCCCATTTGAGGAAGGCGTAGCGTTCGCGGTTGCGCTGGAATTCGAGAAGGGAGTTGGCGTCGTAAGCCTGGGGCGAGCCAAAGTCGTCGACCTGAACGGAGTGGTCGATGACCAGCTCGGCGGGCTGGAGGGGGTTGATCTTTTCGGGGTCGCCGCCGAGAGTCTTCATGGCGTCGCGCATGGCGGCGAGGTCAACGATGGCGGGGACGCCGGTGAAGTCCTGCATGAGGACGCGGGCAGGCATGTAGGCGATTTCGCGGGAGGGCTCGGCGGCGGGCTGCCAGTTGGCGAGGAAGGTGATGTCGCTGGCGGAGACGTTCACGCCGTCTTCGCGACGGAGAAGGTTTTCGAGGAGGATTTTCAGGCTGAAGGGCAGGCGGGCGAGGTCAAAGCCTTTGTCGGTGAGTGCGGGAAGGTGGTAGTAGGTGTAGGTCTTGTTGCCGGCGGTGAGGGTGGCGCGGCTGGCGAAGGTGTTCATGAGGAGGAGCCTTTCTGGAGATCGAATCGAAGGTCGGGCACTGGGGCCGAAGTTATAGAAGCGCCGGAGGGTTCACGGCGAGGTGGGGCATGATTCACGCGAGGGGGATTCGTCCACGATCGGCGCGGCCGTGGATGAAGCGCTTCAATCGACGGGTGCGAAAAGGGGCGAAGGGCCTGGCAGCGGAGGCGGGAATCAGAGGGTTCATGGTGGGAAACTCGAACGCTACGATTCTATGACATTTGGGGCGGCGTGGGGGCGGCAGCAAGCTGATACGAAAACCTGGAGCGGAGCTGGAGCTGCGCGGCCGAGCGAGCGAGCTCCAGCGAGGGCGAATCGGGGGTTTATTGCGACTGTTGCGCGGCGCGGATGAAGGCCATCAGCTCCGGTTTGGGGAGGTTTTTCTGAACCTCGGGATCCAGCTTCTGGGCCGGCCAGTTGGCGCGGTCAGCGTAGAGGCTGTTGAGGCCTTCGAGGACGGGCTTGCTGCCGCCGGTGAAGGCTTCGACGAGCTTTATCCAGCGGGCGGCGAGGGCTTTGCCTTCCGGGCTGGCGGGTTCGAGGTGGCGGTCGAGGGCGTCCTGGACATCGGCGTACATTTGCTGCCAGTCGGCGGTAATTTTCTGCTGCAGTTCGGGCGACCAAAGCTGCTTGCGTTCTGCGATGGTCTGGTGCGCTTCGGGGGAGTAGTACTTTTGGGTCCAGTCCTGATTTTCCTGCATGGCGATCTCCTTAAGGATGGTTTGGTAGAGAGCCCAGTCGGGGGTGGATTCGGCACGCAGTTGTTCGCGGGCCCGGTCGATGGCGTGGAGAACACGGTCGATGCCGTCGCGGCGTTCACGCAGGACGGATGCCTGGCGATCGAGCGTGGCGGACAGCGAAGCTGCTTGAGGCGATTGGGATGAAGCGGCCTGCTTCGACTCTCCGGTGGCGAGGAGGGTCGCAATCTCGCGGAGGGAGATGCCCAGATAGCGGAGCACCAGAATGCGCTCCAGATGGGCGAGGTCTTCGATGCGGTAGAGGCGATAGCCGCTGGCAGAGCGGAGAGCGGGCGAGAGCAGGCCGAGACGGTCGTAATGGTGCAACGTGCGCACCGTGACGTTGGCGAGTTTGGCGAATTCCTGGATGCGGAGCATGACTGAGTTTCCTACTGAAAGGAGTGTGCGGTATGACGTTACGTCAGGGTCAAGCGAGGCACAAAGAAAAACCCACGCTAAGGATTTCAGCGTGGGTTTCGATTGTCTGGGTTGGCGGAAGGATCGAGCTATTTGGCTGGTGCGGCTTTCATGGGCGCGGGCTGGGAGGCGTAGCCGGGTTCGCCTTTGAAGGGGCCGCCGTCGAAGTTGAGGATGAAGGTTTCGCCCACGTCAGCGGGTTCGCCGTCGAGTTTGAAGGGCTCGTACTTCCAGTTGCCGACGCAATCGGAGCCGGACTCGGCCAAGTCTCCAAACTGACTCATGCCGTTGCCGAAGCTCTTGACGCTGCCGTCTTTGCGAATGATGACGGGGATCATGGCGGTGCCGCGTTCCTGGGCGTTGCGGGCGGACATGGGGTAGGCGCACTCGGTGAGCTTGACGGGAACGAGGGGAGCGTCGCTGGCCTGGTGCATGTAGGGCTGGGCAATGGTCTTGCCCGAGGGCGCGACCTGGGCCTGGTCGGCAGCGCTGAGGGGCTCAAGGGTGGTGATTTCGGCAGTGGTGAAGGTCTTGCCGCCGTAGTTGACGTCCATCTTGGTGGCGACGGAGCGGCTGGCGAGGGGCTTGAATTCGCTGTAGGTGATCAGGGAGAAGGTGGTCTTGACGAAGCGGAGGGTGGAGTCCTTCATGTCAAAGCAGAACATGGGGTAGAGGAGGTCGGGGTCGACCTTGCCGGCGCGGGATGCGGCATCTTTGACGCTGACGCAGTTGAGGGTCATGCCGGCGAACGTCCCAGCCATGCCGTCGAGATCGGCGCCGGAAGTGAAATTCACGGCCTGGAACAAGGGATTGGTGAGGGGGGTGGCGACCCGGGCGTCGAGCTTGGCGAGGTCGAGCTTGCTGCTTTCCTTGGTGGTGGCGTGGGTGGCGTGGGTGATGCTCCACTCGGTGGCGGAGGCCTTCTTTTCGGTGTAGGTGCGGTGCCAGGTCCAGGGGCCTGTGGCCCATTCTTCAAAGACGCCGGATTCGACGATGTTGCCGTGGTCGAAGAGGTTGTAGTTGGCTTTGATGTGGAAGGGCGAGGCATCCGCGCCGGTAAGTCCGGTGACCTTCAAGCCCTTGTCGAGGTAGTCGTGGGCGGTGGCCTGCGCCTGGGCGGAGGGAACGGTACCCAGGAGAGTTGCGCCGGCAACGATGGCGAGCAGGGCGGGGCGGGAATAGGAATGCTTCATGAAAGGCTCCTGTTTTGCGCAAGCAGTTTATAACAATACGGCTCAGGCGCGAGGTGAGAAGGAGCCGGGTAAATCCTTTTATCGAATGTTGTATTGGAAGCGGAAGCGGAGCTGGAGGTAGGGGCCGTGGAATTCGCGGGGGAGGGGTGGATAGTCGGCGCCCTGGATGGCTCCCCAGGCGGCGCGATCGAGGGCGACGTCGCCGGAGCGGCCGGTGAGGTGCATGTTGAGGGGCTCCTGGGCCTCGACGCGGCCATTGGGCAGGATAGCGAAGACGATCTCGACCTCGCCGCGTTTGCCGATGGGCGGATTGACTTCTTCGGGGATGAGCGGGTCCCAGGTGCGGTACGTTTCGCGAATGACTTTTTGCATGTAGGGGCCGAAGTCGACGCCCTGGGTGTCGGAGAGAATCTGGGCACCGCCGGCGGCTCCGGAATGCTGGCCGAGGCTCGGGCCGCTGATGCCTCCGCCCTCGCTGTGGGCAGAGCCGCGCATGGCCTGGCGAAGCTGGTCGGAGGGATTCTGCGGGCCGAGAGAGAAGTTGGGCTTGGCGGGGAGCGGGGCGGCGCGCGGGGTTTCAAGCTGCGGCGCGGGGGTGGGCGCGGCTGTGGAGGGCGGCAGGGCCGGGGGCTGCGCAGGCTGGGGGAGCTGAGGCAGCGGGGTGGGGGTTTCGGCTTTCTCGGGAGCGGGAGCAGGCGGGGGCGGCTTGGGCTTGGCCTTCTCCAGCGCCTTCATGGCGTCCATCGTTTTCTTGTCGATGGTCTGCTCTTTTTGCGTGAGCGGGGGCAGCTTGGGCTTGGCCTTCTGGATCTCTTTGAGCGCGTCGGGCAGCTCGTCGAGGTAGGTCAGGTCCTTGCGTTTCTTGATGGCGTCGAAGGGATCGATGACCTGGGGCTGGTGGAAGACGTAGCGGGGGATCCAGGTGAGTCCTGAGAAGAGGATGATGTGCAGGATGATGGAGATCCAGATGCCTTCGCGGATGCGCTGCCATCGCCGTTCGTCTTCGTACTCGGAGATTTTTTCGAGGAGCTCGTGGGTGTCCCAGTCGATGTAGCGGGAGGAGGAACGCACGGGGAAGGCGGCGGGGGGCGGCTCGGAGGAAACGGGTTCCTGAGCGAGCAGAACTGGGTCCTTCATCGCCGACTCTGATTCGGGTGGAGGGGGAAGGAGCGGATTGGTGGGCGTTTGGCTGGCTGGCATCAGGCTGGCATCAAGCTAGGATGGCGGCAAAGCGAACGCCATCCGGAGTGTACCTTCCGGGATCGATCGAGTCTCGCTTTATTCTCTCATTCCCTGGGATGGTCGGCTAGGGTGCTGAGCCGGGCCCAAGGGCGCTTTCAGCCCCTTAGAATGAATGGAACGCCCGCGAGTGGCGCACACCTCTTTTTAGACGCATGGGAGAGAGGGTTGGTACGCAGAGGGTAGACGAGAACGGGAAGATGGTGCGGTGAAGAACTTTTTTGCGGGACTGATGGCGAAGTGGAAATTCCTGGTGCTTCCGGCGCTGATGAAGCTGGGATTCTGGGGCATCGCCATCGTTTCGATCGCGGATGCTTCGACGATTCCGGTGCCGATGGACGCGCTGCTGGCGGTCTACGTGTGGAACGACAAGCCTCATTTCTGGATCTATTGCGTGATGGCTTCGGTGGGTTCGGCGATCGGGGGGCTGCTGCCGTTCGGGTTGGGACGGGCGGGCGGCGAATTGTTCCTGCTGAAGCGGGTCGATCGCGCCAAGTTCGACAAGATGCGGGACCGGTTTGAAAAGCAGGAGTTTCTGGCGGTGATGGTGCCGAGCATGCTGCCGCCGCCGACGCCGTGGAAGGCGTTTGTATTCGCCGCCGGGGTGTTCGAGATGCGGGTAGTGCCGTTCATGGTGGCGGTGTTCCTGGGGCGGATGGTGCGCTGGCTGGTGCTTTCGCTGCTGGTGCTGAAGCTGGGGCCGGGTGCGGTGACGGTGGTTGGCGGAGCTATCCGGGATCACGCTGAACTGGTGTTTGGCGGCCTGGTCGTGGTGCTGACGGCGATCGGGGTGTGGGCGGTGCTGAAGCGGCGGAAGAATGGGGATGCAACACCGGCGTGACCGGCCCCCGCGGCGCGTGAGAGGCTTGCTGCACCTGGAGGTTTGCCATGCGGGTAAGGTGTCTTTTCGGGGCGGTTGCGCTCGTTTTTGGGATGCTGGGCCCAGGAGTACGAGGCGAGGAAAACAGGCCGGCTGCACTGCAGCGGATCGTCGTTCACGGGGAAGGGCATTTTCTCGCTACTGAGGACGGAAAGCCGTTCTTCTGGCTGGGGGACACGGCATGGGAGCTGATCCACCACACGACGCGGGAAGAAGCCAGCTACTACCTGCACACGCGGGCGCAGCAGGGGTACACGGTGATTCAGACAGTGGTGCTGTCGGAGTTTGACGGTATCACTTCGCCGAGCGCGCTGGGACTGAAGCCATTTCTGGATGACGGGACGCATCATCCGAATGCAGAGTACTTCGATCGTGTGGTCGAGATTGTGGACGAAGCCGCTGCGCAGGGGCTGTACGTGGCGCTGGTTCCGATCTGGGGAGACAAGCTGACGGCTCCGTGGGGAACGGGGCCGCGGTTGTTTCGCCAGGACAATCTGGCGGATGCACATGAATTTGCGCGGTATCTTGCTGACAGGCTGCGGGAGCGGACGAACGTGATCTGGATCCTGGGCGGAGACCGGCCGGCGAGACTGAAGGGGATGCAGAATGAGTACCTTCAGAAAATGGCGGAGGATGCCGGGTTTCCGGCAGATGTGGACTGGACGCCGATCTGGCGGCAGGTGGCGGCGGGACTCGAGGCGGGTGGGGGAAGAAAACCGCTGATTGTGTACCATCCGCAGGGTGGTCCTGAGTCTTCTTCGGTGTTTTTGCATGGGGAGCCGTGGCTCTCTGTCAACGGCATGCAGAGCGGACATGGCGGGGGGCATGACATTCCGGTGTGGGAATGGATTGCGCGCGATTATGCGAAGTCTCCGGCCAAGCCGACGCTGGACCTGGAGCCCAACTACGAGGATCATCCTTATAATCCGTGGCCGAAGTGGGATCCGGCGACGGGGTACTTTCGCGATCTGGATGTGCGCAAGCAGGTGTATCGGTCGGTATTCGCCGGGGCGTGCGGTGTGACCTACGGACATCACGCAGTCTGGCAGTTTGCAGGAGCGCGGAATGGGGTGGAAAACCATGCCGATCGGGACTGGGTGGATGCGCTGCAGCGTCCGGGTGGGCGACAGATGCGGTATTTGCGGGAGCTGATTGAGTCGCGGCCGTATTTCACCCGGATTCCGGACCAGTCGCTGATTGTTGGCGAGGCGGGGTCGGGCGGACGGCATTTGCAGGCGACGCGGGACAGGGACGGCAGCTATGCGTTCATTTACTTCCCCGCGGAAGACCTTTCTGCGCATATTGACCTGGGGAAGATGCGGGGAGCGAAGGGCGGGCAGGTTCGGGCGTGGTGGTACGACCCGCGGACGGGAGTGGGGACCTTGGTTGGGTTGGTAGAGGCGGCAGAGGGGGGCAAGGAATTTCGGTCGCCGCCGTATGGTCCCGACTGGGTGCTGGTGCTGGAGGATGTTGCCGCTGGATACCCGCCGCCCGGTTTAAGGCGATGACGGGGCTGGGCTCGCGATAGAGTCACGCATTCACGGCAAGAGAATCTGGATGAGGGTTCCTTCGGGCAAGTCGTGGGCTTGCGAGGGAATGACCGCGAAGCAGTTGGAGCGGGCGAAAGCGGCGAGGTCGCCGGAGCCTTGCCAGGCGATGAGGCTGACTTTTGGGTCTAGGGCGAAATCGCAATGCGCGGGGAGGAAGCGGGTCAGGCCTGGTTTGCCGCGCCAGGCATCTGTGAGGGTGGCGGAAGCAAAATAGGGCGGCAGGATGGTGGTGCCGCTGAGGGCTGCGAGGAGTGGGGCGGCGAAGAGGTGGAAGGTGAGGGCGCTGGAGATGGGGTTACCGGGCAGGGCGAGGACTGGCCGTCCGGGCGATGTCGCTTCGCGCGAGTGAGGATTTGTTGTGATTGATATTTGACCGAAGGCGACGGGCTTGCCGGGCTGGATGGCGACGCCATGGAAGGAGAACTGGGCTCCCGCGCGGATGAGTGCTTGTTCGACGAGGTCGAAACGACCGGCCGAAATGCCGCCAGTGACGAGGATCATATCGGGGAAAGCGGCCAGGGTGGACTGGATGGCGGCATCGACGGCGGTTTCGTTATCGGCCACGGTTGGGCAGATGAGCGGATCGCCGCCGGCGGCAGCGACCAGGGCAGCGAGCATGGGGCTGTTGGAGTTGCGGATCTGGCTGGGGCCCGGGGCGGTTTCGATAGAGACCAGTTCGTCGCCGGTGGAGAGGATGGCGACGCGAGGGCGGGTGTAGACGGAGAGTGCGGGGTAGCCGCACTGGGCGGCGAGAGCGATCTGAGCGGCGGCGATGCGGGTGCCTGCGGGGAGGAGTCGGTCCCCCTGGCGGGCTTCGGCGGCGCGGGGGACGATGTTTTCGCCGGGGTCGATGGTGCGGGGCTCACGGAGGCGGACCGAGGTTGCCGTGATTTCGGCGTGTTCGACCATGAAGACGGCGTCGGCGCCTTTCGGGACGGGGGCGCCGGTCATAATTTCCCAGGCTTGGCCGGGTTTCAGCGGTGCGGGGGCGGATTGGCCAGCGCGGATTTGGCCGGCGAGCGGAAGGGAATGGTGAGTGTTGGCGTCGGCGGCCCGACAGGCGAAACCGTCGCGGGTGGAGCGAGGGAAGGGAGGCTGGTCGCGGTCGGCGTGGAGGGGGACGGCGAGGATGCGGCCGAAGGATTGGGCGAGGGGAACGGTTTCAGAGGTTCGCGCGGCGAGGTTCTGGGCGAAGCTGGTGATCTGCTTTGCGGCCTCTGGGTAGCTGAGCAGCGCCATGGGAGTGATTGTAGAACGGTGATCGGAAGGGGGCACCCTCCCACATCTCCCGCAAAGGCGCGGGAGATATGGGGCACCCACGTTTCCAACGAAAAGGGCTGGATCAAAGCACATTCGAGGGGAATGTGCCTTGGATCCAGCCCTCAGGACTTGCCTGGACGGGCAGTGCTACTTCTTGGCCTTGTACTTGTTGTCTACTTTGGTCTGGGTGGCGGCTAGGAGTGCCTTGACGTCGTTGGCATACTGGCCGGTGGGAGCGAGCTGGAGGTATTTGTTGTAGGCTTCGGCGCAGCCCGGAGGCACGATGTAGGCGCCGGTCTTGGGATCGACGGTGATCTTGCCGGCCAGGGCCTGACCCTTGAGGTAATAGGGCAGGGGGTTGTTGGGATCGGCGGCGATGGCCTTGTCCGCGGCTTCGGCCTGGAGGTCGGCGTTGCCGATGTTGAAGTAGACCACGGTCTCATTGAGGTAATAGAAGCCGGCCTTGGTGGGGTTGATTTTGGCGGCGGCGTCATACTGGGCGGGAGCATCGGCTGCCTTGCCACCGCGAGCATAGGCTTCGCCGAGGGCTGCGTCGGCGCCACCGATCAATTCAGGGTTGGGCTTTTTGGCTGCGGCGCCGAGGTCGGCGGCCTTTTTCAGGCTGGTGGCTGCGTCGTCGTACTTTTTGAGGCCGAGCTGGGACATGCCGAGTTCATACCAGAGCAGTTCGCCGTCGGGCTTGAGGCCGGTGTCCTTGAGCATGAGGGTCTCGGCATCGGCGTATTTCTTGTCCTTGTTGTCCTGACGGGCCTCGTTCAAGTCCGCGTTCAGGGTCTTGATCATGGCGTTGCCCTTCATCACATCGGCATTCTTCTTTTTGAATTCTTCGACCTGCTTCTTCTGCTCGGGGGTGAGCTTGTCGATGTAGGCCTGGCGGGACATGTCGATGTCCTGGTGGACGTCTTCGCCGGCGGTGACCTTGACGTTTTCGATGAGGTCGACGAATTTGCCTTCGGCGGTGTCAGGAAGACGAAGGATGAGGGAGTAGGTTCCGGGAGCGACGTTATCGCCGGTGAAATCGCCAGAAGCGTTCACGGGAAACGAGTACTTGGTGGTGTGGCCGCCGTCCGTGGAAAGGCTAACGGTACCGGCGGTCTTAGGAATGCCGGTGGGGTCAGTGACGTGGCCATGGATCTTGCCGGTCGGAGCCTGGGCTACGGCCATTGCGACGGAAAGCAGGGCGGCAGCGCTGAAGGCAAATAAAGATCTGAATTTCATACTTTTCTCCTTAAAGAATCGGGGCGAGACGCATAGCCGAAGGGCAAGTTCAACCGGGACGGGCCTGGACATTCCATCATACGGTCAGTTTCCCGCTTGCTGGGCGATGGCGGTGTAGGGGATTGGATCGGGCACCCCGGCAGCGGCAAAGGCCCGCAGACGCAGAACGCAACTTTCGCAGGTACCGCAAGCTTCCTGCTCTTGCCTGTAGCAGGACCACGTTACATCCAAAGGTGCTTTCGATTCAAGGCCAAGGCGCACAATCTGGGCTTTGTTCAAGGCGATGAGCGGGGTGAGGATCTCGATGTTGCCTTCTTTTGTGCCGGTCTTGATGACCTGCTGGAACGCTTGGTAATAGGCGGGACGGCAGTCGGGATAGCCGGAGCTGTCCTGCTCGACGGCACCGATGTAGATGCGGGTAGCGCCGAGGACCTCAGCCCAGCTGACGGCGGCGGAGAGGAAGTGCGCGTTGCGGAAGGGGACGTAGGTGACGGGGATGGGGTCGCCGGCCTGGGAAGGGGCATGGCCAAAGTCGGCCGCGGCGTCGGGGACAGCGATCTGGCTGTCGGTCAAGGCGGTGCCGCCGATGTGGCGGAAGAGGTCGATGCGCAGGTTGAGAAAGTCGGTCATGCCGAGGGTGAGGGCAACGGCGCGGGCGGCGGCGAGCTCGCGGGACTCGGTGCGCTGGCCGTAGCTGAAATGGAGTGCGAAAGGCTCGGTATCGCGGGCAGCGATGGCGGCGGTGACGCAGCTATCCATGCCGCCGGAAAGGCAGACGACGGAGCGGGGGCGGGATGGGGAGTTCGCTACCAAAACAATCTCAAATTGGATGCTTGAAACCGTGGGCCGCGATCTGGTTGCGGCCATCCCTATCGTACTTTGTGGATGCGATGGGGTTTGTGGCGGCGGTCACAGTTTTTGAGGGAATGGGTGGCGTGGGTGTGCCGGTCCCTTGACTCCGGTGTTGCGCCCGGTGGTTGGGTCTAAGTTGGCAAAAGCAGATTCCCCTAAGGGGAATGACAGAAAGAAAAGCAAGGGCAACGGCAAAGAAAAGCAAGGGCAGAGGAAAGAAAAGCAACAATAAAGACAAAAGCGGGGCCAGTCCTTCGATTCGCTTCGACGGCCAGGTGGCGAAGGCCTGACGATTGAGGCCCGATTGCGCTCGTTCACGATGGCGAACGACACTTCGAGAACGACAGAGTTCTGTTTCGTGAAGGGTCCGGACTCAGGGCGCTAGCTCATGCCGGTCATGACGAGCATTCTTGGCTCCGTCATCTCCTGGATGGCGGAGCGGACGCCTTCGCGGCCGAGGCCGGAGTCTTTGACGCCGCCGTAGGGCATGGGGTCGAGGCGCCAGGTGGGGGTGTCGCCGACGATGACGGCGCCGACTTCGAGTTCGCGGAAGGCGGTCATGATGTGGCCGGCGTCGCGGGTGAAGATACCGGCCTGGAGGCCGTAGCGGGAGTGGTTGACTTCGGCGAGAGCGTCTTCGAAATCGTAGTAGGGCTCAATGAAGACAACGGGGCCGAAGACTTCTTCGTCGTGGATCTTCATGCCGGGCTTGACGGCGGTGAGGATGGTGGGTTCGATCAGGGAGGGGTTGTTGGGATCGCGGCCGCCGCCTTCGACGAGCTTGGCGCCACCGTCGATAGCTTCCTTGATCCAGGACTCGATGCGGTCGGCGTCGGCGGGGCGGATGACGGGGCCGATCTCGGTAGCTTCGTCGGCGGGGTTGCCGCGGAGCATCTTGCCGGCCCGGTCGGCGACCTTCCAGAGGAAGGTTTGGAAGATGGAGCGCTGGACGTAGATGCGCTGAACGGAGATGCAGGATTGTCCGGCGTAGCCGAAGGCTCCGTGGGCGGCGCGCATGGCGGCGGTGTCGAGGTCGAGCCAGTCGTTGTGGACGATCATGGCGGCGTTGCCGCCGAGCTCGAGGGCAACGCGTTTGCGGCCGGATTTGGACTTGAGGGTCCAGCCGACGTGGGCTGAGCCGGTGAAGGTAAGGAGCTTGAGGCGATCTTCGCGCTCGGCGAGCCAGGCGGTGTCTTCGTTCTTGAGGGGCAGGACGGCGAGAGCTTCTTCGGGCCAGCCGGCTTTGAGGATGACTTCGCCGAGGGCCAGGGCGGTGAAGGGGGTTTGCGGTGCGGGCTTGAGCAGGATGGGGCAGCCGGCGGCGATGGCGGGGGCGAGCTTGTGAGCCACCAGCATCAGGGGGAAGTTGAAGGGGGTTATGGCCAGGATGGGGCCGATGGGGAAGCGCTGGACGAGGCCCCAGCGGCCTTCGTTGCCCTCGGTGAGGTCGAGGGGGATGGATTCGCCGCCGAGTCGGATGGCTTCTTCGGCGGCGGTTTTGAAAATGAGGATGGAGCGCTCGACTTCGATGCGGGCGGAGCGGAGGGGCTTGCCGGCTTCGGCGACGATGAGCTGGGCGAAGCGCTCTTTCTGGTCGATGAGGGCGGCGGCGATGTCTTCGAGGATCTCCTTGCGCTTCCAACGAGGGAGGGCGCGGAGGCGGCGCATGGAGTCGACGGCGTGGGTAACGGCTTCGCGGGCGTCTTTGCGAGTGGCGACGGTGACTTTGCCGATGAGGCCCTGGTCCCAGGGGGAGCGGACGTCCATGGCTTCTCCGTCGGACCATTCTTTGCCGCAGAGGAGGAAGCCAGTCTGGGTGCCGGGGCGCATTTTCATGGGAATCTCCGTTCGGGGTATGTCGCCTCTCATCCTAAGGGACGCGGGCTCAGGTTCACCAGTGATGGTTCAAGGCGAAAGCCTGGGCGCGGCCTGAAGGGGGACTGGTCGAGCAGGGTGCGGTTACCGATTTGGAACGGCTGCTCCGGGTCGGGAATGGGATGGAAGGTGGTTGAGGATTGAAGCTTCCACGTTCACTGCCGACACCTAGGCTGGGAATATGTCTGCTTTGGCGAGTGCTGGGGAGCGGGAGTGGATACGGGCCGGTGCGGAGTTTGACGAGGCGGCAGGGGCAGAGATTCTGCACAGAGCGCTGCAAGCGCATGCGGCGGGGAAGCGGGCAGAGGCGGCAGCAGAGTATGGTCGAGCGCTGAAGGTCGATGGCCGGTCGGGTGTGGCTTTGCTGGGCCTCTCTCTGCTGGCGCGACAAAGCGGACAGCGGGAGGCGGCGCTGCGCATGGCGGCGGCTGCGCTGGAGTGCGCGACCAGCAGGGGAAGAGCGGCGCTGGCGCTGGCGCACGCAGGGTACTGCCTGGCGGGGCTGGGGAGATGGCGGGAGGCCGAAGAGGCATTTCGAAGGGTTCTGGCGGGGGGTGTCGAGTCAAAGACGGGAGAGACGAGGGCTGGTCAATCGAGGGAAGAGCAGCTGGTCCTGGGACAATCGCGGCTGCAGGCCGGGATAGGTCTCGGGGATGTGCTGGTGACGGCGGGCAGGGCGCCCGAGGCTGCGGCTGCCTATCGAATGGCGATCGATGCTGATCCTGGGTGGGCGGGAGCGCATTTCGGGCTGGGGAATGCGCAGGCGCTGGCGGAAGACTGGGGTGGGGCGCTAGGCAGTTTTGGGCGGGTGATGGAGATGCGTCCGGATTGTGCGGAGGCACACTTCGGAGCGGCGTTTTGTAGAGGAAAACTTGGGGATTCGGATGGGGCGATTGCGGCCTACAGGCGCGCGATTGAGTTGCGTCCGGGGTTTGCCGGGGCGTGGCTCAACCTGGGTGTTTCGCTGGTGGGGGACGGGCGCGATGGGCTGGGGGAGATGTGCTATCGGGAAGTGCTGAGGATAACGTCAAAACGGGGCGCGGAGGATATGCCGACACGGATTTCCGCACTGATCAACCGCGGGCACCTGGAGCGGGGGAGAAAGCGGTTTGCCGCGGCGCTGCGCGACTACGGAGAAGCGCTGGATGTTGCGGAGGAGGCAGGCGGTGCGAGCAAGAGCCGGATGGCGGAGATTCATCTGGCGTTTTGTTCATGGCATCTGGAACAGGGACAGTTTCCGCAAGCGTGGCGGGCGCTGCGGCTGGCGGAGAAGGCGGATGAGGCGAACGGAGAGGTAGCGAACACGCGGGGCATTCTGCTGCTGGGGGAGGAACAGGGAAGCGGCGGGCGCCGGAACGAACGGCTGATTGAGGAGGCAATTGCGGCGTTTCGGGAGGCGGAGGGGATGGGGCATCGGACGGCGGCTTCGAACCGGGGGAATGCGCTCTTGCGACTGGGAGAATGCGAAGAAGCGTTGAAGGCGCATGAGCTGGCGGTAAGGCTCAATCCTTTGCATGCGGGCGCGCGGTACAACCTGGCGCTGACGCAGTTGCGCATGGGGGATTTTCGGTGGGGGTGGTTGAATTACGAGGCGCGATGGGCATTCCGCGATGTGCATCGGCGGCCGCGACGATTTGGGGTTCCGCGATGGGAAGGGGAGGCGAGGGGAACAGTGCTGGTGTATGCGGAGCAGGGGCTTGGGGATACGGTTCAGTTTGCGCGGTACCTTCCGTTGGCGGCGGACAGGCTGATGGCCGAGGGTGGGCCGGCTGGGATGGTGGTGGAGGCGCAGGAGGCGGTGGTGCGTGTGATTGAGCCGCTGGTGAGTGAGTTGGAGAGCCCGTATGACCGGTTACAGACGTTGGTGATCGCAGCAGGGAAGAGACCGCCGGAAGTGGGGATGACTATCACGGCGCATTGCGCGCTGATGAGTCTGCCGGCATTGTTTGGGACGGAGGAGGGGGCGATTCCAGGCGCGGCTGGATACCTGGCGAAATGCGCGAGAGCAGAAGGCGCGAGGAGGGATGCGCGGCTGGCGGTGA
>CAILBQ010000322.1 GCA_903832475.1 uncultured Acidobacteriota bacterium
CGGCGCGCGCGAGAGCGTGGGCATAGCTGGCGGCGACTTCGTCGCTCTCCGGCGCGCTCGCGTGCGCGCGTTTCAGCCACACGACGGCCTCCGCGGCGCGCCCTCCGATGCCGATGTCGATTTCGTCGAATACCAAGGTGCGGGGAGCGGCTGAATGACGTGAGACCCGTCCGTTTGGTCTTCCAGTTCCCTCTTCGACGCTTACTTTCAGGGCAAGCATCACGCGGCTCATCTCGCCGCCCGAGGCAATTTCATCCAGTGGCTTGAGTGGTTCACCAGGATTGGTCGAAATGCGGTATTCCACCGCATCCCACCCATGAGCAGCCCAGGCGGCCTCGCTGCCTTGTGGAGAAACCGTCACCTCGAAGCGTACCTTCATTGCCAGGTCGTTGATCTGTTTCTCAGCGAGGCGGGCCAATTTGACGGCCGCTGCGGCGCGGGATGAACTCAGCGTCTGCGCCGTTGCCGCGTACTGCGAACGGGCGTCGAGCAACTCGGTGCGGAGCTGCTTGAGTATTTCGTCACGATCTTCGATTTCCGCCAGCTTGGCCGTGACACCGGCTCCGAATTCCAAAACATCCGCGATCGTGTTCCCGTATTTGCGCTTGAGTCGGTCAAGGAGGACGAGGCGGTCTTCAATCTCTGCCAATCGCTCGGGCGACGCCTGAATGCTTTCCGCATAATCGCGCAACGTGTCGCTGAGGTCATCGACGGTCGCGCGCACCGAGGTGAGCTGTTGAACGGCTTCTACAAACTTGCTGTCGTAGCGGGCCAACTCCTCCACATTCCGCAGTGCGGCGCGCAGCGCCACCTCCGCCGAGGTGCTGCTGTCATAGAGCTGGTCAAAAGCTCCAAGGGCAGCGGCATACAGCTTTTCTGCGTTGGCGAGTACGCGTTTTTCATTCTCCAACTGCTCGTCTTCACCGGCAATGAGTTGGGCTGATTCGATTTCCTTGCGCTGATAGGTCCACAGATCCGCCATGCGCAGGCGATCCTGCTCGCCTTGTTCGAGTTCTTCAAGCCTGCGAGCCGCGCTCCGCCAGCGTGTAAATGCCTCGGAAACGGGCGACGCATCGAGACCGGCAAAGCGGTCAAGCAGCAGCCTCTGCTGGTTTTGGTCGAAGCTGGAGAGAGTTTCGCTTTGAGCATGAACCAAGGCCAACTCAGGAGCGAGCAGTTTAAGTACGGCCACGGTTGCCGGCTGATTGTTTACGAAGACACGCCCCTTGCCGTTTGCCAAAATTTCGCGACGCAGGATAATCTCCGAACCGCCGGCATCGATACCGTTATCTTCGAGGATGACCTCAGCGCCCGCAGTACTCTCAAACACGCAGGAAACGACCGCCTTCTCCGCGCCGTGGCGAATGACCTCGACCGAAGCCTTCCCGCCCATCAGCAAAGCCAGGGCATCCACCAGGATCGACTTCCCCGCCCCGGTTTCTCCCGTGAGCAGGTTCAAGCCCGGGCCGAAGACGGCAATGGCGTGATCGATAACCGCGTAATTTTCAGCGCGCAATTCCACCAGCATGGTTTGCCCATTCTCCTCTATTCGGCGCGACATATGCATCGAACCTGACAGCAGGTTGAAGCATTGCGCCAAACCGAGGATTCCGAGCGCAGCATAGCACGGCTGGGAATGACGGCGGTGATTGGCCTTTCCAGACGTTGCGAACCAGGTTAACCACTTGGATACTGCCAGCCGGTCTGCTAGTTTTGAAATCGAGGTACACGCCGATTTTTGCCGCTACCCTAGCCCTTTTCCTTCAGACGGATTCACCCGCGCCAGCACCGGTCTCAAGCTCCAGCGCAATTGTCGAAATGCTCACCAACAGCGGCCCTGTGGCGCTGGCCGTTCTCGCTGTTCTGGCCGTCGCCAGCATCTATTCCTGGACGCTGATCTTTGGCAAGATGAGCAGCTTCTCAAAAGCTACCAAGCAGAGCCGGCGCTTCATCCGTACCTTCCGCAAGGCAACGCGCCTGCAGGAGATTGCCGCCATCACCGCCGATTACCAGCCCAGCCCACTGGCTCTCGTTTTCGACGAAGTGTATGAAGCCTACAAGCGCCAGACAGGCGGATACGGTCCTCCGCGAAATCTCGCTCCGCTGGAGCGTTCGGCGCAGACGGCCAGCAGCGAAGCTGTCACCCGGCTGGAGCAGCGTCTGACCTGGCTCGCCACCATCGCTTCTTCGGCGACGTTCGTGGGCTTGTTCGGCACGGTCATGGGCATTGTGGACGCGTTCCATGGCCTCGGCACGGCAGGGTCCGCCACACTGCGAGCGGTGGCTCCCGGCATTTCCGAAGCGCTTATCACGACTGCTGCCGGCATTTTTGTGGCAGTGCCTGCTGGCGTGGCTTACAACCAGTTCACCGCCCGGCTGCGAGTTTTTGCTTCGGGAATCGACGACTTCGCGCGGGAACTGCTGAATTCTCTTGAAGAAATTCCCCAGCGCGGCGCCGCGGCACCCGGGCAGCCGGCACAACGGGCCATGAACCCGATGGATGCCATGGGACGCGAGGTCTAGTGATGGCTTTCACCACGAACAATGGGCGAACGCAAACTTCGCTGGCGGAAATCAACATCACCCCCCTGGTCGACGTGGTGCTGGTGCTGCTGGTGATTTTCATGCTGGCCGCGCCGGTGCTGCAATCCGGAATTGAAGTTTCCGTACCCAAGACGCGCACGGTGAAAGAGATCAGCGAACAGCGCATGGTGGTGACCATCGCACGCGACCAGTCAGTCTACCTTGGCGACAAATCGGTCAACATACATGATCTACCTTCACTGTTGCGGGCGGGCGAGACTGATCCTGCGCACAAGATGATTTATCTCCGAGCCGACGAGCGCGTACCGTTTGGTGCCTTTGCCAGTGTCATGGACGCCGTCAAGCAGGCCGGCATCACCAATATCAGTATCGTGACGCAGCCTCTGGACACCAAGGCCGGAAGCCCGCACTAGGGGACATCTCGCCACTTCGTCCGTCCAACCTCGACCTAAACTTTGAGTGAATCGATGCAAGTCAGCCGGCAATTCGACGAGATCGAGCGGGAAATGACGCCGGAGCCCATCGCTCGTCCGATGCTGGGAGCGATTGCATTCCATGTCGCGATTATCGGTGGAGCTGTTGCTTTTGCGTTTCTGCAAGGCTTGTTCCCGCACAACACCTGGGGCGGCGCCAACGATGGCGCAGCGATTTCCGTCAACCTGGTGAGCAATGCTCTGCCGCTGCCCGCGGATCGGAAACCCAATGACAACGTCCTCGCGACCGAGCATCCCAGCGAGGCTCCCGCGCCACCCGCACCGAAAGCCAAGGAAGCGGTCGACGAGAAGGCAATTCCCATCCCCATCAAGACGGACACACCCAA
>CAILBQ010000323.1 GCA_903832475.1 uncultured Acidobacteriota bacterium
ACAGAATCCCATCGCCTTGGTTGCGAAATATCTGACCGGGCAATGCGATTCGCGACGCGATGCGCGCGTCGTTCAGGTAGGCCAAAGACGCGAACTGGATGTGGCAATCGAAGTTCCAAGTGACGAACTGACATCCGTCACGACCAGTGCCATGTGGGAAGAGATCTTCGACAAGCTTGCCGCCCACGCGCAAAATCATCGATCGACATTGGTCTTTGTGAACACGCGCCGCCTGGTGGAAAAAATATCCTTCGCTCTGGCAGAGCGGCTCGGAGCGGAAGATGTGGCGGCGCATCATGGCTCGTTATCGCGAACTCTGCGCCTCGATGCGGAGCAGCGGCTCAAGCGTGGAGAGATTAAGATTCTCATTGCTACGGCATCGCTCGAACTGGGCATCGACATTGGCGATATCGATCTTGTCTGCCAGATCGCAAGCACCCGCTCCGTTGGCGTGGGTATGCAGCGAGTAGGCAGGGCAGGGCATTGGCGCGGAGCCATACCCAAGGGAAGGTTCTTCGCAACCACCAGGGACGATCTGTTGGAGCAGGCAGCATTGATCCGCAAGATGCGCGCTGGACAACTCGATGTATTGGAAATCCCTCCACAGCCGGTGGATGTTTTGATGCAGCAGATCGTGGCGGCATGCGGCGCTGAGTCGTGGGATGAGACTTCGCTCTATGAAGTATTTCGCCGCGCCTATGCCTATCGCGATCTGAGTCGCGAACAGTTCGACGAAGTCACCGGCATTCTGACCAACGGCATTCAGTCATCGCGTGGACGCTATGGCGCCTATCTCATGCATGACGGCATTCGCGGCCAACTGCATGCTCGTCGCGGCGCTCGCATGACGGCGATTTCCAATGGCGGCGCCATCCCTGACACAGCCATGTTCAGCGTGATCTTGCAGCCCGAAGGAGTCCAGATCGCAACGCTCGATGAGCACTTCGCTGTCGACTCTTCGCCAGGCGACGTCATCCTGCTGGGAAATACCAGCTGGCGCGTGCAGAAGATTGAGTCGGCCGGCAGAGTGCTGGTGGAAGACGCGCATGGAGCGCCACCCAGCGTTCCCTTCTGGACCGGCGAGGCGCCACAGCGAACCAGCGTGCTCAGCGATGGCGTGAGCGAGCTGCGCGAGGCAATCGCCGAGCGAACAACAACCCTTTCACCTGGCTATCTCTCGACCGCACAACCGGAAGTTGCAGAAGTCATGGCATGGCTCATGACGGAGTGTTGCGTCTGCGAACAAGGCGCGCAGCAACTGATTGCATATATCGTAGCTGGCCGTGCTGTGCTCGGCGCGGTGCCTTCGACAACCACCATTATCGCGGAACGCTTCTTCGACGAGGGCGGCGGCATGCAGCTCATCCTGCATGCGCCGTTTGGCGGCCGCATCAACAAGGCCTGGGGGCTGGCGCTTCGCAAACGATTCTGCCGCGGATTCAACTTCGAATTGCAAGCCGCCGCGACTGACAACGGAATCAACATCTCGCTGGCCGAGCAGCATAGCTTTGCCTTATCCGATGTGTTTCATTTTCTGACCGAGCTGACGGCCAAGGATCTGCTCGAGCAGGCTTCTATTGCTTCGCCGATTTTCAAGACACGCTGGCGATGGGCAGCGGGCCGCAGTCTGCAGTTGCTTCGCTCTTCAAAGGGGAAAAGGATCGCACCGCAGGTGCAGCGCACGCGCTCGGAAGACCTGATGGCCAGCGTATTTCCGCAGGCTGCTGCATGTTTTGAAACTATCGTCGGAGACATTCAAATTCCCGACCATCCGCTGGTCCGCGAAGTCATGCAGGATGTGCTGCACGAGGCGATGGATCTGGACGGATTGGTGCAAATCCTGCGCGGCATTCAGAGCGGCAGTATTCGCTGCCTGGCTGTCGATACGCCGGTTCCATCGCAGTTTGCGCATGAGTTGCTGAATGCAAATCCGTACGCGTTTCTCGACGAGGCTGGTCTCGAAGAACGCCGCGCCCGTGCGGTTTCTCTGCGCAGCGCAATTCCAGCAAGCGTGTTGCAGGAAGCGGGGCGCCTCGATCAAAGCGCCATTGATGCCGTGCGTTTGGAATGCTGGCCTGACCTGCGCGATGAGCACGAACTGCACGATCTGCTGATGGGACTGGTGGCCTTGCCGCTTTCGGTCATGGAAGGGCAGAGCTGCCGGCACTGGAAGGGATTGTTTGACCCTCTCGTGAACACCGGCAGAGCGCGCGAGTTCAACTACAAAGGAGAGATTCTCTGGATCGCGACGGAACGGCTGGAGTTTGTAGAAGCTCTGTGGAGTTCTGCCGCAGAAGAAGTCGGTAAAGATGAGGCCATCAAAAAATGCGTGCAGGGATGGATGCAAATCTTTGGACCAGTCTCGGCGAATGCGTTTGCACATAAACTTGGCCTCGAAGCAGGTCAGATCTATCAAGCGTTCGTTGCCATGGAGGTGCAGGGACTGTTGATGCGTGGCAGCTTCGAGCGGCCTGCCACGCAGGAAGTTCACGAGGTCGAGTGGTGTGAGCGGCGAATCCTTCAGCGGATTCA
This sequence comes from uncultured Acidobacteriota bacterium, assembly GCA_903832475.1. GTDB lineage: Bacteria > Acidobacteriota > Terriglobia > Terriglobales > Acidobacteriaceae > Acidicapsa. The sequence goes on from CAILBQ010000323.1 coordinate 2,533, forward strand.
TCGCATGACGCTGGGCACGCTGCGCAAGCAGATCGAGGCTGTCACGCCGGCTGTATACATGCGATGGCTGCTGGGTTGGCAGCATGTTGCGCCGCAGACGCAGCTTGCCGGAGAAGAGGGTCTGCTCGACGTGCTTTCGAAGCTGGAGGGCTTTGAAGCGCCGGCCATCGAGTGGGAACGGTCACTGCTTCCGGCGCGGGTAGCGAACTACGATCCTCGCTGGCTGGATCAACTTTGTCTTTCAGGATGCGTTGGATGGGGTCGTGTTTCGCCTCATCCGGCATGGTCGGTTGGTGATGGCTCAGCGCCGCGTCGTGTCGTCCCGACCAATGCAGCGCCGATCACCTTCTTTGTGCGAGAATCGGCGCACTGGCTTGGACTTGCCTTATCAGAGCAGTGCGTTGCAGAAGAGAAACTGCGTCAGGCGTTATCCGAAGAGGCTTTGCGAGTGAGAGACCTGCTGCGACAGCGAGGAGCCTGCTTTGCAGAAGACATACAGCGCGTGCTGCGCCTGACTGCAGCGCAGACCAGGCAGGCGCTTTGGGAATTGGCCGCGGCGGGACTGGCAGCCGCGGACGGTTTCGACCAATTGCGAGCGATGATCGATCCGGAGCGAAAGCCGGCGATGGTTTCGGTGCACCGCAAGGCACGCAGTTCCGCGGGGCGGTGGTCCTTGTTCAATCAAGATGCGCATACTTCGCCGAGCAAGACGGAAGAGGCGCGCAGCACGGATGCGGCGATAGAATCCGCGGCTCGGATGCTGCTGATGCGGTATGGAGTGCTGTTTCGCGACGTGGTGGCGCGCGAGTCGAATGCCCCCAAGTGGGGGGTGCTGCTGCGCATGCTGCGGCGGCTGGAAGATCGCGGCGAGGTAAGAGGCGGACGCTTCGTTTCAGGCTTCAGCGGGGAGCAGTTCGCTTTGCCGGAGGCGGTGGAAAGCCTGCGTGCTTCGAAGCATCGCGAGTCGCACGACATCATCCATGTGGCCGGCGCGGACCCCATGAATCTGGTCGGCATTGTGCTGCCGGGGGACCGTATTGCCGCTGTAGCGGGCAGGCGGGTTTCGTACTGTAACGGCCTGGCGCTGGTGGACGAGTTAGCGCGGATCAAGCCCAGCCTGCCTGGCCGGCCTCGGCCTGCGGCTCCTCGAAAGCCGCCAACGCCACTTCCGGTTGCGTCCTTTGAGTCTATGCGGTTGTTCTGAGAACGCCTGCAAATTGTTCCACGTGGAACAATTTGCAAGGCCGTGCCGAGCACCCCGGCGACCATTTTGTTCCACGTGGAACAATTTGCTGTCCGCGTGCATTTGCCTCAATTTTCGGCTGTCAAGCGAATTTGTTGGATGTTGTTTGTTCTGAGCCTTATAGGTTTGCGCATTGATTATGACGATTGTGCATTGGGTCCCAAGGGTGCCGTATACATTTGTATATGGCATGAGCGGTTAGCGTTTCTCCCCAGGCAAAGCCGAGAGTTGGCGGCTTGAGTCGATTCTGAATTCGTCAAAGAAAGTTGGTGAATTCGGAGTCAGTTTCTGGATGCAGAAGCTCCGGCATTCGCCGCGCGGTCCTTGCAAAAGGGTCCGACTTCGAAGACGATAAGCGGTCTCTGAGAGTTTGGCGGGGCTCAAGTGTGTGCCTGAGAACGCACTGGTGTCCGCCCAAGGCAATTGACCTGGCTTTCAGTTCTGCGATGTTGGGAATGTGGGTACCCAGGCCGTTGGCCTGGTCTGTGATGACGTGGGCCGTTGGCCCCCGAAGGGCATAGATGACGCGGGCGCGCGGTTCTCACACTGATATGAAATCCGAACGACTGGTTGGCGATAGTCGAACGGCTGAACTCTTCCCCTTTCGCAAACCGCTGGCATCGAGCCTTTCCACGAGCTTTGAGGTCGTGTCTTTTTCTCAAGGCGCCGAAGCGGCACGAGCCGGGACGAGGGACTAGAGTGGTAGTGGGGGAGGGTAGCCTGCGCTGAGACGTGGCGCCACGAGGGCAACCACTCCCAAATGCGACTCAGGAAAGAACCGCAACCGCGGGGTGACGTTTTTGCCGGAAACGATTGATTGGCCTCTACATTCCAGTTCGCCCAAGCGCGGGCGCAAAATCTTCTTTATCCTTGCCGCCATCGTCGCGGCAATCCTGCTGGGTAGCAAGACTGCGTTGTCGTATTACGTGAACGCGATGTGGTATCGGACCCTCGGATTCAGCGAAGTGTACTGGAAGACGCTGGGATTGCAGTGGAGCATCTTCGCCGCTTTTTTCGTGGTCACGTTTGTCGTTCTCTATGGGACGTTTGTCGTGCTCAAGCGGGTTCACCGTCTTGACATGCCTTCGGGGCACACGATCGTCGTCAACGGCCAGCCGCTGAATCTTCCCATTGAACCGGTGATCCGTATGGTGACGCTGGGTGTTTCGCTGTTGGTGTCGTTTGTGACCGCGGCGACGATGATGTCGGAGTGGCCGACGCTTTCGCTGTTCTGGTACGCGCCAAAGGCCGCTGGTACGGTGGTCGACCCGGTGTTTGGAAAGCCTCTGAACTTCTTTCTGTTTGCGCTGCCGGGCTGGAACCTGTTGCTGGGATGGCTGCTCACGCTGGCAGTTTTGTCCTGCGCGATGGCGGTTGTGTTTCTGCTGGCGACGGGTGGGTCGCGGGTGTTTTCCGGGCGAGGGAACAGTTATGTTCCACTCTCGTGGAGAGGTTTGTCGTGCACTTCCGCGTTTCTACTGCTGGTGCTGGCGGTACGCACGTATTTCAGCCGTTTCGCCCTGCTTCTGGACCATCACACCATCTTTGATGGGGCCACCTACACCGATATTCATGTGACCCTGACCAGCTTGCTTTTGGTATGCGCGGCGCTGGTTTTGGGGGCTGCGATTGCGGTATTGAACGCAGTCCGTAACGGGCGGGGAACGTGGGTGATTGCCTCCATTCTCCCTGCGGCCGTTTGTTATATCGGGCTAGGGTTGGTGGGGTGGTATGTCAGCAGCTTTGTGGTCAAGCCCAATGAGCTGGTGCGTGAACAGCCGTATATCAGCTCCAACATCGAGATGACGCGGCAGGCGTTTGGGCTGGACCGTTTTGCTCAACGAGAGTTCGCTGCGGAGACCACGGTCGACGCCACCGAGCCGGCCGAGAACCAGGCAACGCTGCAGAACATCCGCCTGTGGGACTGGCGCGCCTTGCAGGACACGCTGCGCCAGATCCAGGAAATACGCACGTATTACGATTTTCCCGACATCGATATCGACCGCTACCAGATCGACGGCAAGACGCGCGAGGTGATGCTGGCAGCGCGCGAATTGAACGTTGACAAGCTGCCGGAAAGCAGCCGCAACTGGATCAACGACAAGCTGATTTACACACACGGGTACGGGCTTACGATGAATCCTGTTAATGGGTTCACGGCTGAGGGTTTGCCGACGCTGATGCTGAGCAATATGCCGGTACAGAGCACGGTCCCGGGGCTTTCCGTGACACGACCTGAGATTTACTTTGGCCAGCTCACCGATACCGACGTGTATGTCAAGACGCGCCAGCAGGAATTCAACTTTCCGCAGGGCCAGACCAATAATTTGACGTCCTATGAGGGCAATGGCGGGATCGTTCTGGGCGGGTTCTTGCAGCGAATCGCGATTGCGATCGACCGTGGCGACCTGGGCAAAGTTCCTTTCAGCGACGACATTAATTCGCAAAGCCGTCTGCTGATGCGGCGGAATATTCGCAGCCGGGTTGCGGCGCTTGCTCCGTTCCTCACCTTCGATCAGGACCCTTACATCGTGATTGGGGAAGATGGCCGCTTGTCGTGGATGCTGGACGCGTTCACTACGTCGGACAACTATCCGTACTCAAGCCACTATGCGCTTGGCGACAGCACCGTGAACTACATGCGCAACAGCGTGAAGGTGGTCATCGATGCTTATAACGGGACGACGACGTTTTACGTCTTCGACAATACCGACCCCATTTTGGCGGCCTACCGGCAGATCTTTCCCGGTCTGTTCCAGGATGCGTCGGCGATGCCGGCTGGGTTGCGGCAGCATGTTCGCTACCCGGAGTTGCTGATCAAGTTGCAGGCTGAGGTGTATGGCCTGTATCACATGACCAACCCGGAAGTGTTTTATAACCGCGAAGACTTGTGGACAGTGGCCAGCGAAGTAGGCATGGGCGATTCAGGGCAGCAGGTGACGCAGGCGATGCAGCCGAACTACGTGCTGATGAAGCTGCCGGGTGAGAAGGGCGAGGAGTTTGTCGAGATTTTGCCCTTCACGCCTTCGAACCGGAACAACCTCATCGGGTGGATCGCCGGGCGCAGCGACGGCGCCAACTATGGAACGGCCGTGGTGTACAACTTCCCCAAGACGCGGCTGGTTGATGGTCCACTGCAAATCGAGGCGCGGATCGACCAGAATGCGCAGTTGTCCGGACAACTGACGTTGTGGAATCAGCAGGGGTCGCATGTGCGGCGTGGAAGCCTGCTGGTGATTCCGACGGGCCGAGCGCTGCTCTATGCGGAGCCGATTTATCTGCAGGCGGAACGCAGTCCTATGCCGGAGCTGCGGTTGGTGGTGCTGGCG
>CAILBQ010000324.1 GCA_903832475.1 uncultured Acidobacteriota bacterium
GCTGATATACCCATCGTTCTTGCCGGCAAATGGGGACTCGCTCACGCCCACCGTGCAGTCGCGAAATTCCAGTGGACCGATCTGTACCTTGTCCACGTGAACCGTGCCGGGGGGCGCCCCTGCGACTCCTTCCAGCCCGTTCGCTTCTGCCACGGCGCGGCTGATGAACATGCCGGAAGCCGCCGTATCCACCCGCAAAGAGACCTTCGTCTTGGGAAACTGCACGTCAAGCCGGTACCCATCGACATGTTTTGCGTCATAGTACGCGGGCTGTAACGCAAAGCTGGCAGACTCAACTGCCGGCAACACTTCGCAAGTCTGGTTGTTCTCCGAAAGCAAGGGCATCATGGAACGGATGGAATCCCGGGCCTTCGTCTGGGTCGCCTCGTCCAGATTCTTCATGGATTTCAGAGAAGCATCGATACCTTCGATTTCGTGTGCCGCGGAAACCACACTCAGCCACGCATGGCGAATATCAGGATCCTCTGGATCGATCTCGTAAGCCGCCTGCACTTCTGCACGCTCCGACGCATACATGGAATCGAGGCGCAACGCGCGACTGCGCACAAAATGGACGCGCGCGTAGCAGGCATCGGCCTTCTCTGCTTCCTTCAAAGTGTCCAACGCAAGCCACGGCTGACCTTGGTGAATCTGGACCTCGGCCAGAGCCGTCAATACGATGGCCGAATGCGGATTGTCCCCTGAAATGCGATTCACCTGCGCCGCAGCCTGCTTGACCTCTCCCTCATGAAGCCATGTCCTGACCATCGCGGCCGACAATGCCAAATCCTGCGGATGTTTCGCCAACTCCTGCCCATACAAATCTTCTGCCTGAGAATAACGTCCAGCCTGGTAGGCAGCGTCAGCTGCGCTTGGCTCACCATGCGCTAGTACCGGACACGCCGAACTCTGCCCGAGCATAGCCGATGCAGAAAACATCAACTGAGCCGCGGTCCACACCAATAGTGCGGACGCATGCAACATGCCGAATCGACTACAGGTCTTCTGAATCATTTGTTTTCCGATCGGCCGTGAGGCGCATTCTTTGAACAGAAGGAGTATACGCTGAACCATTTTTCTTCACTCCAGGACCATTCTTTAGCCGTTACCCAACCCCTCTTCTCCACCGCGAACTATGTAGAAAAGATCGGAGGGTCCAGTCCTGACGCCATTGCGCGCCGCGACTGAACCCTCTCCTCTTCTGCATTCAGTTTTACTTCCTGGCAGCTTCGATCTTGTCGGATGGCCTGCTCATGTTCAGAGTGTCGAACAACGGTTGTGCTGGGATGACTGCGGGTTCTTCCTGCGCTACAGAGATTGCCATGATCCGAATGTTTACATTGTCAGGAAGGGTGATCGTTTTCGCGCCCGATGGCACATCCAGCGCATACACGAAGAGATAGCTGTACTGGTAGGGCTCATTGAGGCCGTTGGCAGTGTGGTGGTGGGAGGCATACCAAGCTAGCGTCGCGGGCTTAATATACCCTGGCCGCAGTCCGACGTAGTCTTCCGGATACTTGGGAGACCAATCGGGTGTGCCGCCACTCTTCAGATTCCAGTCCTGGTGTCCTGCGGAGGTGGCGTAATCCTGCCGGAGGGGTACCTGGTGTTCAGGCGTTCCGCGTCGCCCCCCTTCGGTTACGAATTGAGGCTTGGCCTTCCAGATACGGGTGTCCCACTGGCCGATGAAGCCGCCCCAGTCTTCTACCGTGAGGCTGTCCGTTTTTTCGCCGACCTTGAAGGTGACTTTCTGATCGCCGTCTGCCGACGCAGCGAGGACATACACCTTGTTGAACCTGCCCTCAGGAAGTTCAATGGACTGCCCTTTGGCGACGACGGCATCAGGCTTGCCAGTAGCGGCAGGGGCCAGGGTGAAGTCAACTGCGTCAATTTTGAGGATCGTCGGCAGCATCTCAGCGGGCAGCGCGTCTCCCTGCTTGTCAAACCCTCCGACTGATTTGGTGTCGTCATTACTCGCAGCGGCCGAATCGTAGTTGAGCGTGACAGGCTGCGAGACAACGCCGCCTTCATGAACAGGAGCCGTGCCAAATTTCAGCGCGAAGGTGCGCGGCTGGTAAGCCTTGAACGAGGTTTGCAGTTCGCCTTCGACGACGGTTGCAGAGCCGAGAGGCAACTCCTGCCCATTGACCTCGCGGGCTGCTTCCAGCGGTCCGGCAAACTTTATCTTGACGTTGTCAGCAGGCTTGCCGTCCAGTTCGACGAGCCGAACGATCATTTCATCGCTGATTTCCGACTTCTTGAGTGCCAGGACGCGGATGTGGGGACTGTCGACCGAGAGAATTGAGAACGTTTTGCCGAGAGTCCCGGCGTGCTTCTCCGTCGTGAAAGCGATCAGCGGTGTGCTGAGCCGATAGGCCTGCCAGTCGGTCTGACCCTGGCGCCAATCGCCCGCGTGACCCGCGAGACCGAAAAGAATTTCGTGATGTCCCCAATCCTGGTTGAACTGATCCGTGTACGCACCCTTCATCTGCGAAGCGGGTCCGGGCGAGCGAAGCAGGGTCAGACGAATGGTGCGGTCGTCACGCTTGTCCGAACCATTCTTGACATCGGTTAGAATCGTCGCGCCGAAGCTGCCCGACTCGTCCGTCTGATCGATCCAGTGGTGCGAAGCCACTTCAAATTGGCGATCGAAGGCCACCGGACGTTGAATCGTACCCACCTCCCAGTTGTAGGTCGCTAGTTTGTTCGCCGCGGCAAGGGGAAAGACCGCCTTAACGTTGGCAGACAGCGAACGCCAGTCGATCGATTCGCCAAATTCAACTCGATTGCCCGCGTCTCCCGCAGACAAGCGTACCGTCTGCGCAAATTTGGACCCCTCGCCCTGGCGAGTTACTTCGACTGCGATGCGAGCGGGTCCGCTCTCGACAATCCGCGCTTTGGCTGTGCCGCCAATATACGCGCGGGGAGCTGCCTGCTCCTGGTCAAAATCCATATTCCAGGCAGGCCATTGCTTGGGCGCGTCATTGTTGATCGCCAGGCGCATCGGGCTGGCCAGCAGCTCTTTGTTGATCGACTTGTCGAAGATGCTGCTGACGTCTCCCGCCGCATTAAGCGTGACCTTGTAGCGGGCGTTCTCAAGCGTCGACTCGGTGACCTTCAGATCCTTTGAAGTCTCGGATTTCTTGCCTTCGCGGATGTCGTACACCGCATAGCCCACCGACGGAGCCTTGGCAAGGAACAGAACCTTGCCGTCCTCCATCTGCGCGGGTACCTGCTTGCCATCCGGACCAATGACTTCGAAGCTCTTAGCGCTGTATGCGACAGTGGCTTCGACAATGTCCTCGCGTTCGATGTTGAGCGGGTTGTACACCAGAACCGGCGTTCCTTTCACTTCGGTGTCCATCGACGATGCGATGGCCTGTGTCGCGCTGGTGAGGACATCGGCAAACTGGTTCGAAGCAATCACATCTTCGTTTTGTGCGAACTCATAGGCGCGTGGTGTGGCGGTGCCGGCGCCAGTGTCGTGGAACTGTCCGCCCATCACCAGGGTCCAGGCGTTGGTCAGCCGCTCCTGGGGATAAGGACGCCCTCCCATCCACGCCGCAGCTACCGATGCCTTCTCAGCAGCGTCGGCCAGCAGTTCATTCTTGCGGTTCCAGCGCTTGTGGTATGCCTGCGAAGTAAGCGAGCCGGCGGAGTGATTGATCAATTCAAGATCGCCCTGATACGTCGGCATCTTGGTTTGCATTTCGGGCTTGATGTCGAGAAACATCTGGTCGGCGGTAGCTGAGATGACCTTGACCGGGCCATCCCCCATGCGCACCGGCGTGCCGGTCGTCAGAATATCCCCCGTCGCTCCAGACTCATGAGGCATGTATGAGGTGGGCAGCACAGCTTCGCCGCCAGTGACCGTAGCTTCCAGCAGCTTTACCGATTCTTCATTGGTAGCTCCCCCAATGTCGCCGGTGCCCACATAGTGATAGTCGGCGAAAACGCCGGTAGCCTTGCCATCGATGTCGATGCGAGCCGGCCAGTCAGTCTCCTGCGGGCGACGGCGGCGCTGTTCTGAATCGCCAGGCGTATCCGAAACCGGAATCGGAGACTTGCTCAGGTCCGAATTGATTTCACTGCCGTACCCGCCGGGATTGAGAGCGGCAAGGACGGTCTCACCGTCCGGACCGGTCCATATGCCCACGTTGAACGGAATGCCTTCCGGCGTCTTTTCCGGAGAATCCGGGCCCCCGATCTTTGGGGCGGGTTGCCAGGCTGAGCTCAGCTTCTGAGTGGAAAAGCCCTTAACTCCGGAAGCCGCCAGAATGGTCGGCAGCGACGCGGGAAATCCGAAGCAGTCCGGCAGCATGTATTCAAAACTGGCTTTGCCAAATTCGTTACGGTAATACGTGTTGCCGTAGAGCACCTGACGGAAGATGGATTCGGCGCTGGGCAGATTCACATCGCCC
>CAILBQ010000325.1 GCA_903832475.1 uncultured Acidobacteriota bacterium
GCCAGCCATTTGCGCTGCTCGCTCGGATTGTCGTCAACAATGTTGTAGACGCCCGGAGCGCATTCGAGCGCCGCGACCGTGGCAAATGCGGCATCCTCGATATGGACGAAACTCCACACACCCTGGCCTGCGCCGATGATCGGCACCTGTTGCTGAAGCACTTGCTCGCCCATGTCACCGTCTTTCGTGTACCAGGTTCCCGGTCCATAAAAGAATCCGTAACGCATCGTGACGCAATCTATTCCCGATGCCCGAAAGGCCGTCGATTCCAGTTCAACATAGGTGCGAACGCCGGCAGCGACACCCGGTGAAGCATCCAAAGCCAGAGGCGACGATTCGTCAGCCAACCCCGCGCCGGGGGCATACCAGAATCCCGAAGACTGCAGGACGTAGCGGCGAACGCCGTTCTCCCGCATGGCTGCTAGAAGGTTGACGTTTCCTTCCCTCCTGACCCTGCTGTCGCGTTCGCCCGCAGCCTTCATTTCAGATGGAGTGTAATGCCGGGGCAGCGAGGTCAGTTCATTGATGACGGCATCAGGATGCACCTTCGCAATCGCGGAGCGGACGGAATCAGCGTCGAGCGCATCGCCGGTCACCGCGTCGGCGCCCATCTCAGCTACGGTGCGGGCCGATTCCGCCGAACGCGCAAGACAGAACACACGGTGCCCCTGTTGTTTCAGATCGCGAATCAACGGGCGTCCAATGGCGCCAGTCGCCCCTGCCAACAGAACTCTCATTTCAAACCTCCTTTGGATGGCCGAAAGGCCGCCGTCTATCCACAACTTCGCGCAGTTGACGAAGCACGCACCGTATGATGCAGGAAAGAGCGCTGCGGTCGCAAGCTTTCGGGCAGGCCCCTCTTCCCAGCGAGATCAGGGATTTGAAGATCTCCCTCGCCTGCTTGTCGAGAAATCAGTCCCATGTCGGTGTGGCGATCCGCTCCGGGCTTAGCACGTTCACCCGGTCAAATGGCTTGCATCTGCGAAGCATGGCGGACGTGCGTACGTCATCAGGCGAGGACAGTGTTAGCGCGCTTGTTGACGCGGAAGATTCAATGGTCCTCCAGCGTGAGCAGGGCCGGAGCCTCCCCAAGGCGGAAGGGGTATGACCCTTCTGGGCCCGAAATCAGGTGCGTGGCAGCTATTGTGTGAAGCCATAGAAGCGAGTAGGGCGCAAAAGACTGAAGTCAGGACCTCACGGTGGGAAAGGCGGTAATGCGTAACTTGGCCGCTGCATACGGAACCAGGCCAATTTCCTCTTCTGCTTCAGCACTCTTCAACGGGCTCCGTGGTACAGGATCGGCGACACCGTCCACTGCGAGCCAGGCAGGAACTTTTCGCGCCTTGGCCTTGATTGCCACGGCCGCCTCGGCAAGGGAAAATGGCGTTTTGCCGACAGCCGTTTCCTCGACGGAGCAAGCAATCTCTCCGTTTTCTGTCGTGGAGAGAGCATAATTCCATTGCGTTCGTGGGAAGATCTGCCAGTCGGCAGTCAAGCCACGATCACGAAGCTTTACCCAGCTTTCGCCTATGGGATATGAAAAGACCAGGGGGCCGCGCTCGATCGAAACCGAGTTCTCAGTTCCCCGCGTGACACGAGGATTCATGGGCACCTGGACCTCAACAGTATCGCCCGATTTCCATACCCGATCGATCTTGAGAAAGCCCGACTCGATCGGGCCCGTGACTTTAACGCCATTGAGCAATACAGAGATCTCCGCAGCCCACGCGGGGATCCTGAGCCGAAGCGGAAACTTGATGGGTGCCGCAGGAGTAATCGTGAACCGAATGGCTCCTTTGAACGGATAATCCGTATCTTCTGTGATGTACACTTCCTGATCGCGCACGCTTGTCCTCACTTCGCATGGCGAGTAGACGGCAGCAACCAGACCATCATCTTTGCTGTACATCCACAGGCTGGTAGCCAGCTTGGGCCAACCTTGGTGATAGTTTGCCGTGCAGCAACCAAAATTCGGCTCTAATCCAAAAAGGTTGGACTCCGGTCCGTCCGTGGTCCATGGCTTTCGATGCAGGCTCACCTCAACCTGGTTTGGTTCCTGGTTATATTGATGAGCCCACATATCGTCGGTGAAGGTCCCGGGCAATGCGTTGAATGCGATCTTCTCCAGGCGGTCCGCGATGGTTGCGTCGCCGAGAATGGCCAAAGATTGCTCCAGAGAAAACATCGTCTCAACGACCGTGCAGAGTTCTGTGCCCTGTGAGGCGTTGCGCCCGGCCAGGTGTTCGTCGCAGGAGAACATGCCGTTGGGAAGACCGTGGTAGGTGTCGAGCGCACCAAGCATCTGGGCGAAGCCGCGCCGGCTTCTTTCGTCTTTCGCAATCAGCGACCACACAGGCGCAGCCTTCAGCGCTTGCCCATTATTCACCCCA
>CAILBQ010000326.1 GCA_903832475.1 uncultured Acidobacteriota bacterium
GGGTTCATACGTCAGGGATATTCGAACCGTGGATCAACTACTTCTGATTTTGTAACATTTGGCGGGATTGACACACTTGCGTCGACCTCAAACACTTCGGCAATTATCAGCATTCCCGTGCATAACGTGGTGGACGATCTTACGTGGAGCAAAGGAGCGCACACCTTCCAGTTTGGTGGGAACTATCGATACATCACCGATAATCGGCAAGTGGATGCGACACTTTATAAGCAGGCGAATGTAACGCCGTACTATCTGACGATTGGTAGTATCGCAGGACAAGGTACGAGTCTTGACCCAGGAGCGTTTGGATATGCCCCAGTAGGACAAAACTTCTATAACGCCTATAACCATGCAATTTCAGACATAACGGGACTGATCACCCATGCTTCTGAATACTTCAACTACAGAGTTACAGGAAGTTCGCTGGCGCCTCTGCCGGCAGGACAGTGGACCAAGCGAAGTTTCGTCGCGAGCGAGGCGGAGTTCTATGGGCAGGATAGTTGGAAGGTTAAGCCGAATTTTACGGTAACCGTAGGTCTACGGTATGGATTGCTTCAAACTCCGTATGAGTCTCACGGGCAGGAGGTGGTGCCGACTTTCAATCTTGGCAAGTGGTTTGATAATCGCGCGCAGGGCGCTGCGATGGGGCAAACGGTGCAGCCAGACATTTCATTTGCGCAGGGCGGCAAGGCCAATCATCAGCCCGGTCTCTGGAATATGGACAAACTCGATCTTGCTCCTAGGTTCTCGGTTGCGTGGTCACCTATTAGCAAGGCTTCCATCCGGGCGGGTTGGGGTCTCTATTACGATCATTTTGGCCAAGGTGTGGTGAACTCGTTTGATGCTCAGGGTTCGTTCGGACTTTCCTCTAATGCGGCTAATGGGGTTGACCAAGACGTGAATACAGCGCCACGTTTTTCAAGCGAGACAAGTGTTCCTACGAGCATTATTCCTGCCATTTCTTCGACGGGTACGTTGCCCACGACGCCCCCTGCCATCCAAGCTCTCACATGGGGAATTGATGGTTCACTCAAGACGCCATATTCGCAAGTATTTGACTTTTCGGTTCAGTATGAGTTGCCGAAAGGGAATTCGCTCGAAGTGACTTATAACGGAAGGCTGGGAAGGCGCCTGCTGCAAATGCGTGATATCGCTACTCCACTGGATCTGACGGATGCGAAGAGCGGCACAGACTGGTTCGCAGCTGCATCACAGTTATCGAAAGATGTTGACGCGGGATTGTCGATCACCCAGGTCACGACTAACCCATACTGGGAGAATATGTTTCCAAATGCGGCGGGGAATGGGTATTCCGCTACGCAGAACATTTACAACGATCAGTTCAAGGCATTCCGAGGAAATGAAACCGCAGCACTCTACGACCTGGACCTAGGCTATTACGGAAATACCCCAGTGAGTCAGCAATTCCGCTTCTTTGATCCACAGTACGCCTCCTTGTATGTATGGTCATCGGTAGGAACCAGCAGCTATCATGCGCTGCAACTGTCCTTTCATCACCCAATGTCGCATGGGCTAAGCGCGGACATGTATTACACATTTGCGAAATCCATCGACCTTGGATCGGATGCGGAACGTCTCGCTCCGAGTAGTTCTTCAGTTGGAGGAAGCGCTTTCAGCCAAATCATCAACGTGTATAACATTAAGGGTAATCGCGGCGTGTCTGACTTCAATACGAAGCATGCGATAACCGGGAATCTGCTGGCGTTGCTACCGTTTGGTCGAGGGGCGGCGTTTCTTCCCAATGCCAGTACTCTAGTGGATGAGTTGATCGGTCACTGGAGTCTTACAGGATTAACGCACTGGACGAGCGGACTGCCATTTACGACGATCGATGGACTTGGATGGGGCACGGACTGGGCAGATAACAGCTTTGATGTTGCAACGAAGAAGATAGCAACAGGCGGGCATACGAATGTGTTCAAGGACCAGGCTGCTGCGCTGGCAAGTATTCGTGCTCCGTATCCAGGTGAAGCGGGCGAACGCAACAGCTTGAATGGCATGGGTTATTTTAGTGTCGATGCGGGCCTCACAAAAGTTTTCAAAATCAAAGAGAAGCAAGACTTGAAATTTGCGGCAGAGGCTTTTAATGTTACGAATTCGGTTCGCTTCGATCCGCACAGCATTGTTAACGACCCCTTTGGAAGTCCAACGGCGTTTGGTCGATATACTGCACTTTTAACGGATGGAAGACGGATGCAATTGTCGTTGCGATACGCATTCTAGTTGGCGATTTGGGATCGCTGAGCCAGCCGGCAAGAGGTTGCCGGCTGGCTTTGATTTGTGGGCGTGAATCTTTGCTCGACCGGTGGCAAAATGTGTGGTAGTTTCAGTGTTTCAGAGGTAACTGCTGTAATTGTCTTTGATCAGCCCACGAGGCGCGTAAAATGGAACACGCTGCCAGCATCGATGAGCAGAAGTGGCGTAAAGCGCCAATGATCTCGTTGGAGCATGCTGCCTCGGGGCGATATGCGAGCAGACGGAACCGGTCAGACTATCCGATTCCGAATAACCTCAATCTGGTCCTTGCAGCCGCTCAAATGGTAGCGGCTTTGACGTTGCTATCATTGGCGTCCCACGTACGAAATGACTGTGTCGTATTTGGCTATGCGTTCTGTTTTGCTTTCGTGATGCAGTGTGGATTCTGTCTCGCTCACGAAGTTGTGCATCGAAAGCTGCACAGTCATCGGGGGTTAAATCTGTGCCTGGGAATCGTTCTTTTTAGTTTCTTTCCGGGAAGCCTGCATTTCTTCGAAGTTGCCCATCTACTTCATCATCGAAGAAATAGATCTGATGATGAGCTCGAAGATTATGTCTTACCTGGTGAAACTGCATGGTTAAAGCGGATGGTTTACTACCTGCTCATTTCCGGGTTGTTCTGGCTTTTACTCCCCCTTTCATCCATCGTCGTAGCATTGATCCCGCTCCAACGCATACGATTGCCGCAGCCGGACGTAAACGCTGGATCGTTTCGTAAATTCGCGCAGTTCTTGAATGGCGTGAGGCCAGGGCGGGTCCGCAGGGATTTGCTGGTGGCGGCCATTGTTTGGACGGCAGCAATCGCCGAATTGCATTTGCGCTTAGGGGCGCTGGCGATTTGTTACGCGGTATTCGGGTTTTCCTGGGCGAGTCAGCAGTATATCTACCACGTTCGAACGCCTCGCCATGCGGTGCTTGGAGCGCTTGACCTGAAGATATGGAAGCCGCTTGGATGGCTTTATCTACATTTCAATTACCATCTGACGCATCATCTGGCAATGTGGGTTCCTTGGAATTACCTACCTGCTGTCGCCAGCCAGGCTCCCGAGCAAAGTTATGCGGCGACCTATGCGAGATTATTCAAGCCTCCGGAGAAGTTAGAGTATGCGTGGCCAAATGAATATCAGACCGAAGGACCGCTGCCTTCCAAACCTGATCATCGGATGAATCCGAACATGGAATTGCCGTGGTGAAAGTAAGGGTTTCACGTCAGCTGATGTATGGCAGAGGAGCAAAAGGCGCTCTATAAAGAATGATTGTTGTGAAGGATCGGTGAAAGAGGATATATGGCGAATGTTTGGACCAGTGATGAGGCGACCGGTGTACAAATGGCGTCTATTCCGCCGGATATTTCGGTTTGGCGGGATGTGCTTGCGCAGGCGGTGACGGGGGAGTTGATTGCGGCGTTGAACTATACCTCGCTTGCGGAGATATGCGTGGATCCTGAAGAGATTGCGGATGCTCTTGAGCATGCTGATCATGAGCGCGGGCATGCAGTGGCGTTCAGTAAAGAAGGTATGAAGTTGGGGATCGAGGTAATTGGGAATGTGGACGCGAAGTATTGGAAGAGGCTGCGGTCAGCATTTCTGAATGCAGTTGCGGATCGGGACTTTATTGGGTGTTTAATTATTCAAGAGATTATGCTGGAGTCCTTTGCCGTAGCGAGTTACGAACGGGTGGGGCGGGTTGCGCCAGGGTCCATGGGAGAGGTGTTTGCCGCAATCGCTGCGGAGGAAGCCGATCACATTGATCACGCAATGTCGATCCTCAAAACTGAACGCGACCGAGATGTTGAGGCGTTCGATGCGAAAGTGCACCGCTTGCATTTGGAAGTCATGACGACGCTTGCTGAAATGATGGCGAGAGACGACAAGAATGGACATTGCGAGGTGTGCCACGGCAATTGCGTCAAGCAATCGCTTGGAACCGTCGGACTTAGTACAGGAGAACTGCGGGGCGCATCACTGCAGCAGTATTTGAAGACGCTGGACCTACTTGGAATGCCGGGCGAGATTACGCTTGGATGGGTCATGCAATTGCCGGTTTAGTAGAAGTCTCGAGGGGTCGATGTCTACGGAGTTCGCGCTGATCGGGCATCAAGAGAGCTGGGATGCAGCATCGGATGTCGTTTCTGCATTGCGCGGACCGGATCATCAGCCAATTCCAAAGGATGAGATCAGGGAGATACTGCCGTGGATTCCTCCGCGGGTAGTGTGCCATGTGGATGTGCATTCGAAAGCCGGATATTCGTCGAGAGGGAGTTATATAGATTCATTCATTCCGCCGGATCGTCTTAGCTCAAATTATGTTCGAGAGAACCTGATCCGTGTTCACAAAGCGGCTGAATGTGCCATTCGGGCGGGGGCCAAGGTGGTGAGCCTTGGTGGTTTCAGTTCTATCCTGCTGGAAGGATCATTGGACAAGTTGCCGGATCGTGATGGTACCGCATTTACTACGGGAAACAGCCTGACGGTCGCTTTTGTTGTTGAGGGCATCGTGAAGATGTGCGCGCAGCAAGGTCGTGAGCTAGCCCGGTCAGTGATGCTGATCGTGGGGGCTACGGGAGATGTGGGATCAGGTTGCGCGCGGTGCCTGGCTCCCATGGTTGGGCGAGTCTTGCTGCATGCAAGGAACGTGGGTCGGCTGGATACGCTCAAGAATGAGTTAGAGAGTAGTTACAGCCAGGTTGAGGTTGTATTGGACGGCGAAAGATTTCCCGCAGACGTGGATATCGTAATTTGCGCTGCGAGTGTGGCCTCTCCAAGTCTTTTGTTAAAGGGAATATCGCAAGATGCGATTGTATGTGATGCAGGCTATCCCAAGAATCTTCTGCCGTCGTTGTCGATGCACAGGAAAACCATGTTTCATGGGGGCCTGGGGCAGGTTACCGGTGGTATGACCTTCGCGCCGGACCTGAGTGGGGTGTTGAACCGGCATCCTTTTCCTGATGTCGCTCACGGATGTCTCTTGGAGGGGATGGTATTGGCGTTGGAGGGAAGATATGAGGAGTATTCAAAAGGCAGGGGATTGATCACCGTGAAAAAGGTAGAAGAGATTCATGCCATGGCAATGCGGCATGGAATCTGTCTGGCGCCATTTTATAACTCTGGCGGGGCTATCGAGAGTGTCGAAATGAGTGCTTCGGAAGGGTGCGCAGGATGACCGAGGACAAGCAAGGCCAAGTAGCGTTATCCCAGTTATTGTTTGGTA
>CAILBQ010000327.1 GCA_903832475.1 uncultured Acidobacteriota bacterium
GCCAAGGATCGCATCCGCGTCAACTGCGATCTGCGCCACGTGAACGTGGTGCTTTGCTGCGATCCCAAGGCGTTTACGCACACCAATCCGCTGGACGGCATGGCACCGGGCGGCTCGCTCGTTTGGGAGTCGGACGAAACCGGCGAACAGGCCTGGGAGCGGTTGCCGCAGTGGGCGCGCAAGCAGATTGTCGACAACAAGATTCGCGTCTTCACCCTGCCTGGCTTCAACATCGCCAAAAAGGCGACAGACCGACCCGATTTGCAACTGCGCATGCAGGGCAACGCGTTTCTTGGAGCCTTCTTTGCCGTCTCGCCGCTGCTCGAAGAGTTCGGCATCTCGCAGGAAAAGTATCGGGAAGTGGTCTTCAAGCAATACGTGAAGAAGTTCGGCAAGATGGGCGAGGCGGTCGTGAACTCCAATATGGAGGTCATGACGCAAGGGTTTGAGCAGGTAGTGGAGATCAACATAGGCGAGCTGTCCGCGCCTGATCGATCGAGCCTGCGCGGACCGGCGCTGCTGCCGATTCTGGAAGAGGTTCCCGTAGGAGCGGGAAGCAGCTGTGGCACCGGATGCCGCTCGCATGAGCTGCCGGTTGGCCAGGCCGAGCGCGATCCGATTCACATGCTGAAGACGTTCGATCAGGAATTCCGTTCGAACTACGGCTACGATCAGCCGGCGACGCCGCTATCGGCCTTGGGCATGATTGCCGCGGCAACCGGCGATACGGCTTCGAAGTACGTGGCCCGTCGCGAAACGCCGCTCTACATTCCTGAAAACTGCACCCAGTGCATGGAATGCATCGCGGCCTGCCCAGATACGGCGCTGCCCAACACTTCGCAGGAGCTCGACACCGTCGTACGTACCGCGGTCATGCGTTATATTTCGGACTTCGGCGACCGCGCGAAGATGCTGTCGATGGTGCCGGAGATTGATTCTCGCGCCCGCGTGCTGATGAACGAAGCGGTGGCCAAGAAAGCCAACACGCCACTGCCGGAGATCCTTATCAAGGTCACCACCGAGATGGGCGAGTTCTCTGACAAGGCAATCACCGAGTTCGCGAACATCATCCAGCAGGTGCCGCTGGCCTACACCAAGGTCAACGCCATCTTCTCTTCGCCGGAGCGCAAGAAGCCGGGGTCGGGTGGCGTGTTCTCGATCATGGTTTCGGATCTGTGCAAAGGCTGCGGCGCATGCGTCACGGCGTGCGGCGATCATGAAGCCTTGAAGATGGTGGCGGAAACGGAAGCGGTGAATGCCGAGCACGAAACCGGCACGGCGTTCCTGGATCTGCTGCCGGATACTTCGCAGAAGTTCCTTGGGTTGTTCAACGCGGCGAACCCAGCGGAGTCGAAGACGGCCACGCTGCGCAACCTGCTGATGGTTCGGTCGAATTACGACGCGCTGGTATCGGGCGATGGCGCCTGCGCTGGATGCGGTGAGAAGTCTGTGCTGCGCGCGATTGCCGCTGTCACCGAGGCGTATATGCGCCCCGTGTACCACGCCAAGAGCGATCGCTTCCTCGCGAAGGCCGGCGAGCTGGAGAAGGTTGGCGCTTCGCGGCTGGCGGCTCTGGCCGAGCGCAACCCCGAAGAGTATGCGTTGCTCAAGCAGCTGGCGGCGCATGTGATTCTCGGCCTGGGCGGCGAGAACACCGAAGATACCAAGTCGCGTATCGCGGCCTACGAAGCGGCCAACGGCGCCATCACCAACGAGCAGCTGATCGAGGCGCTGGCGGCGATCCTGCTGACCGAAGCCTTCAATCACAAGAGCCTGCAGCCGATCGATGGACGCTTGGCCAACGGCATGAGTGTGATGGCGATGGCCGCGCACACCGGCTGCAACACCGTATACGGCTCGACCGCTCCGAACAATCCGCATCCCTATCCATGGATGAATTCGCTGTTCCAGGATGGTGTGACGGTTGGCTGGCTGATGGGCGAGAGCTTCATCGTGGATCACGCGCGCCGTTCGGTTATTCCTGAGCGCCTCACGGACGCAATCCTGACTCGCGATGAGAATGTGATGACGCCTCGCGAGTATTACGAGTACACCCACTTCACCGACGCAACCATGACCGATCAGGAGATCGTCGAACTGCCCAAGGTTTGGGTGGTCGGCGGCGACGGCGGCATCGGGGACATCGGCTACCAGAACACCTCGAAGGTCATCCTGCAAAATCGGCCCAACGTCAAGGTGCTGATGTTGGATACGCAGGTCTACTCCAACACCGGCGGGCAGAATTCCGATTCAACGCCGATGCTGGGTGGCAACGACATGAACGTCTTCGGCACGGCGACGCAGGGCAAGAACGTCGAGAAGAAGACGGTAGCGGAGACCTTCCTCGCCGGGCATGGTTCGCCGTTTGTCGCGCAGATCTCGATGGCCAACGCGCCCAAGCTGTACCGAGCGATTCTCGATGGCCTGGAGTATCGCGGGACTGCATTCATCCAATCCTTTACCACCTGCCAACCGGAGCATGGGGTGGCCGATGATATGGCGCTGACCCAAGCGCAGCGCGTGCGCGATTCGCGCGGCGTGCCCGAGTTCATCTTCAACCCGCGGCTCGGCGAGACCTACCAGGAAGCGATCGACGTCAAGGGCAACCCGGCGCCGGACATGGACTGGTATTCCACCAAGGACAAGGTCACCAGCGAGACACAGCGCTACACCGTGGCTCACTGGTGCACAACCGAAGCGCGCTTCCGCAATCACTTGAAGAAGGTGAAAAAGGATGCGCTGCCCAAGATGATTTCGCTGGACAACATGCTGGTGCGTATCACGCAGCAGGATGCAGTCTATCGGCGTTATCTGCACCCCGAGCATCGCTCCTTCATCCCTGACTTTGGCGTGTACATTCAGCTCCCTCCGGCGAAGGCCGGCGGCGAGCCGGTATACATGGCGCTGTCGCGGCAGCTGGTCCTGTTCTGCGTGGAGCGGCGCAAGGCGTGGCGCATGCTGCAGTCGAAGGCGGGCATCGTCAACAAGGAATACGTCGCGCAGAAGGCCATGCTCGCGGATGTCGATGCAGGCAAGATTCCAGTCGACGAGTTGCTCAAGCGCGGCGACGAGCTGCTCCAGGAGCGCCTGGGAAATTTAGTGCCGGCGAAAGCGTAGTTCTGATTTGAAATTCCAACCGAAGGGCTGTTCTTCGCCGGAAGAGCAGC
>CAILBQ010000328.1 GCA_903832475.1 uncultured Acidobacteriota bacterium
CGGACGGGGGTTCAATTCCCCCCGGCTCCACCATTTACCAATATCAGCTGGTCTCAAGCAGTACCAGAGGATCTAAAAAAGCCCAGGTCGATCAACGACTTGGGCTTTTTTCTTGGAGGGGTTGGTCTCGTTCAATCTCATCCGGTGTCGCTATTTCCACGATCCTGATGGCGTAACTTTTGGAGTAACCGCACGCTCGCCTGCGTCGACGTCGAAACGTTACTCCATGGCCAGGCATCTGATCCCCTCCGACAAATGGAACTGCTGGTGAAGGGGATTCCAAAGCCATCATGAAGGACGACTCTGCTGAGAAAAAGTAACGCTGGAGTGGGCCCTCGGGCTTTGGCTTGCCGCAGAGCGGACACTGGCGACCGGCCGGTGTTGGCCTCACGACGCCACTGAGCAGGCTGGAATGTGTCTCTGGGCGCTGCCACTGCGGCTTGGGCAAACTGGCAGAGGGCCAAGCAGGGTGCATGCCTGTGGTACGTCGATTGCTGAGGCTTCGGTCGCTCTCCCGTCGATCGGAACCCAACCATGCCCAACCGTGCCAAGCAAATCTTCAAGCCCCAATTCAGGTTCGGCATGGGCGGGGTCCCGCACGGGAACGAGTTCGCCAAGCACACCGACGAGGAGGCGCAAGCCACGCTGGCGACAGCCTGGGAGATGGGCGTGCGCTACTACGACGTCGCGCCCTGGTACGGACTCGGGTTGTCCGAACGGCGCTTTGGCCGCTTCCTGCACAACCAGCCTCGTGGCGACTACATCCTGTCTTCGAAGGTGGGCAAATTGCTCAAGGCATCGAAGAAGAATCGCCACGCGAAAATGTTCCCTTTCTCGGATTCGCCCAACGATCTGGTCATCGACTATTCGGCTGACGGCGTGCGCCGTTCAATCGAGGATAGCCTGCAACGGCTTGGGGTGTCGTACCTCGACGTCGCCTTCGTCCACGACCTTTCGCCAGACTTTGCATGGTTTCCCAACGGATGGGAAGAGCAGTACAAGATCGCGCGAAAGGGGGCGTTTCCGGCGCTCTCCAAGATGCGGGACGAGGGCATCATCCGGGCCTGGGGCGTGGGCGTCAACACGCCCTACGCGATCCTCAAGGTGATCGAGGACGCCGATCCGGACGTCTGCCTGTGCGCCCGGCAGTATTCGCTGATCGACCACGCCGACGCTATCAACCGGTTGATGCCGGCGGTGCATGCAAAGCGAGTCTCGCTGGTCATCGGCTCGTCGCTCAATGCCGGCTTCATCTCGGGCAGCCCGCGCTACAACTACGGCGCGGAGAACTTCAAGATCCCGCCGGAGGTGCTTGAGAAGCGCGAACAGCTTCGGCGCGTCGCAGGACGCCACGGTGTCGATCTTCGTACCGCCGCCCTGCAGTTTTCGGCAGCTGCGCCTGAAGCAGTCGCCCTGGTGGTCGGTGCCGGTAGCGCCCAGCAGATCCAAGAGAACTGGAATTCGATGCAGGCCAAGATTCCCGAGGACTTCTGGAATGAACTCCGGCAGGAGCGGCTGATCGACCAGAACGCGCCCACGCCGAAACTCGTTTCATAGCGCTTTGGCACCGGTCGACCGATGCGGCGGCGCGACTCATTGCCGCTGACAGGCTCTCGTTCGGGTTAGAGTTCCCAGGAGCATCCGACCCCGAGGCGGGCGCCCGGGAACGTCCGCACATGGTCGTCCCAACCCGATGAGGGACCATCGATAGGGCGACAGATTCACCTCGAGATGACCCGTGTTGCAAGTCTTGGTCTGTCCATCGCGAAAGCATCGCTGTTTGTCATTCCAGCACCCAGCGGTACTCGACCTCGGTCTCGGAACTCACAGCAGTACCGTCCGAAGCCCGTCCGGGTTCAAACTCACATCGACCAAGCGCTTCGAGAGCGGCACTATCCAGCACCTTGTGTTCAGGCGAGCTTCCTGCGCTGCCGATGACCTCGCCACCCGTCTTGTGCCCTTGAGCATCTACCGTGAAGCGCAGCTTCGTCACACCTTGTGCCTTGGCGCGCATGGCACTGGCTGGATATTCCGGCCTGCACTGCGGCGCGTTTGCATGGATGCGCGCAGGTCGCTCGCCACCTGCGATCGGCACAATGGATAAGGCCTGTGAATTGTCAGGCGTTGTCAGCCCGCGCAAGGGCGCGAGTGCGATGCGCAGCCCGTCGGCCACGTCGGAGTCCGTGCTGAACATGTTGTCGAGCCAGCGTGTCGAGGCCTTGTTGACGTTGGTCACGTAGGGGACGATGACGGCTCCATGGGTCGTAAACGCCAGCTTGCCGGAAGCGTCGTAGGCCACCAATTCGACCGATAGTGCTGTGACCATGCCCGAC
>CAILBQ010000329.1 GCA_903832475.1 uncultured Acidobacteriota bacterium
AGCAGATTCCCCTGAGGGGAATGACAGAAAGAAAAGCAGAGGCAAGTGAGCATGCAGGCAGCTTGACAGCAATTCCTACTTCACAACAAAGCTGGCTTCCTGGCTGGCAAGGGAACTGCCACCAACCCATACCTTGTAGGTTGTCGGCTCGACGACCCACTTGCTCTCCGTGTTGACGAAGCTGAGCTCGTTGAAGCCGAGGGGGAGTTCGATGTGTTTGGACTCGCCGGGGCCGAGGGTGACGCGCTCGAAGCCTTTCAGCTCGCGCAGGGGTTGCTCGACCGACGCGGACGTGTTGCGGACGTAAAGCTGGACGATTTCCGTTCCGGCCACCTTACCCGTGTTGGTCACGTCGAAGCTGACGGTGACGGCCGGCTCGCGGCTGGAATCGCGGCCCGGGACGACGTTGGCCAGCGAAACTTCGGCCTTGCTGACCGAAGGCTGCGAGTAGGTGAAGCGGGTGTAGCTAAGGCCCCAGCCAAAGGGAAACAGGGCCGAGTTGTCGACGTCGAAGTAGCGTGACAGGAATTTTTCTGCGGCGTTGGTCGGGATGTGGCTGAGGTCCATCTTGCCGGCGGGGCGACCGGTGGGCATCTGCGCGTAGTAAAGCGGCTCCTGGCCGGTGGCGCGGGGGAAGCTGGTGGTCAGCTTGGCCGAGGGATTGACGTCTCCGAAGAGGATGTCGGCGACGGCGTGGCCGCCCTCCATGCCGGGGAACCAGGCCTCGACGATGGCGGGAACGTGCGCGCCGGCCCAGGAGACTTCGCTCGGCCGGCCAGTGAAGAGAACCAGGACGACCGGCTTGCCGGTGGCGGCGACGGCTTCGAGCAGCTCTTCCTGGCGGCCAGGGAGGGTGAGATGGGCGCGGCTGGAGGCTTCGCCGGTCATCCAGTCGGCGTTTTCGCCGAGAGCCAGGACGGCGACGTCGGCTTTCTTCGCGGTAGCGACGGCTTCGGCGATCATGGCCGTCTGGTCGCCTGCAGGCTCTTCCGGCATGCCCTTTCGGGCGGGGTCGGCATCGATAAAGCTCACGTGCTGCAGTACGTTGGCGTCATTGCCGGCGAGCACTTCGCTGCCCTTGGCGTAGAGCAGCTTGTCGCCCAGTTTTTCCTGCATGGCCGTCTTGAGCGATACGGCGAACTTGGGATCGCCCAGAGCACCCCACGATCCCATCATGTCTTTCGCCGAATCAGCGAGAGGGCCGATGAGCGCGACGGTTTTGTTCGGCTTGAGCGGAAGGACAGCGCCGATGCCTTCAACGGGATCGTTCTTGAGCAGGACGATGGTTTCGTCGGCGACTTCGCGCGCCTGCTTGCGGTTGGCTTCGCTGGGCTGGTATGCGGGCGATGGCTGCGTGTAGGGATGGTCGAAGAGGCCGAGAGCGAATTTGACGCGCAGGATGCGGCGCACGGCTTCGTCGAGCACGGATTCGGGGATGGCGCCGGAGCGGACCTGCGCAGCCAAGGTGGTGGCGTAGAGATCGCCCTCCATGTCCATGTCGGTGCCGGCCATGAGGGCCTTGCGGGCGACGGTGGCGCCGTCGGGGCCGATGGCGTGATTGAGCAGCTCGGCGACTGCGCCCCAGTCGGAGACGACGAAGCCGTCGAAGCCCCACTCCTTGCGCAGGATCTGGGTCAGCATGTATGGATTCGCCGTTGCGGGTACTCCGTTAATGGAGTTGAAGCTGGACATCACCGTGGCGGCGCCGGCATCGACGGCCGCGTGATACGGGGGCAGATAGACCTGGCGCAGGGTGATGTCGCTCATGTCGGTGGCGTTGTAGTCGCGGCCGGCGATGGCCGCTCCGTAGGCGGCGAAGTGCTTGACGCTGACGGCGACGGAATCGGGCTTGGAAAGGTCATCCTGCTGATAGCCCTTGACCCAGGCGCGGGCGAGGGCCGAGCCGAGGTAGGGGTCTTCGCCAGCGGATTCGACAATGCGGCCCCAGCGGGCGTCGCGGGCAATGTCGACCATGGGCGAGAAGACCCATTGCACACCGTCGGCGCGGGATTCGACGGCGGAGGTGCGGGCCACGCCTTCGATCAGCTTGCCGTCCCAGCTGCAGGCCAGGCCGAGGGGCACGGGGAACTCGGTGTGGTCGCCGTGGATCACGTCGAACCCGTAAATCAGCGGGATATGCAGCCGCGATTTTTCGACGGCGATGTGCTGGTAGTGGTTGGTCTTGTCGGCGCCGTAGACGTTGAGCATGGAGCCGACGGCGCCTTTTTCGGTGAGCTCGTCGTAGCTGACCTTGGCTCCCTGAGGGCCGGTAGCAAATCCCGCGGAATACTGCACGGTCTGGCCGATTTTTTCCTCGAGGGTCATCTGCTTGAGCAGCTTTTCGACCTTGGAATTGAGCTCTTTGGAGGCGAGCTGGGCGTTGGGTACGGGGCGCGGTTCGCTCTTCGCCGGAGATGGTTTTTCAGCGAGGCCAGGGCACACCAGGATTGCCGAGAAACAGAGCAGCGAAAGGGGGCCGGAAAAGAGATCAAACGATTTTGTCATGGCTCCGCCATCCTATACCGCGAAACACGACTCTCGCCAGCGGGTGGATGGAGAAAGGATTCTCTGAGCGCAAGCGATTGCGCAAAGGATGTGGCATTCCTGGTCTGGGAGTCAGAGCGCGAGCCAGACCTTGCGCGTCACCGGTAGGTCATCTTCTCAATCTCTTCAGGGTAGCGAGCGCCGTGGATGGTAATCGCTGCGGTCGCCTCGTTCAGTTCGCGTATATCTTCCCCGCTCAGAGCGACGCCTATGGACCCGAGATTTTCATCCAGCCGCGCCAGCTTGGTGGTTCCGGGGATGGGGACGATCCAGGGCCGTTGCGCGAGCAGCCAGGACAGGGCGATCTGGGCGGGCGTGGCTTGTTTCCTGACTGCGAAGGATTCAATCACGTCGACCAGGCCGCGATTGGCTTTGAGCGCTTCCGGCGAAAAGCGCGGGAAGGTGCCGCGATTATCCGCCGGATCAAATTTGGTGTCGGCCGCAATGGTGCCGGTCAGGTAGCCTTTGCCCAGCGGGCTATAGGGGACAAGACCGATGCCGAGTTCTTCGAGAAGCGGGAGTATCTCTTCCTCCGGCCGCTTCCACCACAGCGAGTATTCGCTCTGCAGCGCGGTCACGGGTTGCACGGCATGGGCGCGACGGATGGTTTCAGGGCCGGCTTCCGATAGCCCGAAGTGCTTGACTTTTCCTTCTGCGATAAGGTCGCGCACCGCGCCGGCGACGTCTTCGATGGGCACGTCGGGGTCGACGCGATGCTGATAGAGCAGATCGATGGTGTCGACGCGCAGCCGCTTCAGAGAGGCTTCGACAGTCTGCCGGATATAGGCTGGACGGCTGCACAGGCCTTGCGGTTTTGAATCAGCCTGCGGTCCAAAATAGAAGCCGAATTTGGTGGCGATGACGACCTGATCACGCAGCGGGGCGAGAGCTTCGCCGACCAGCTCTTCATTCACGAACGGGCCGTATACCTGGGCGGTATCGAAGAAGGTCACGCCTCGCTCGACAGCGTCGTGAAGCAGCGAAATCATCTCTTCCCTGGTAGCCGCCACTTCTCCGTGGCCGGCACTCATTCGCATGCATCCGAGACCGAGAGCGGAGACTTCCAGATTTCCCAAGATTCGCTTCTGCATTCCGTCCTCACTTGAGTGGTTGATTTGTCTTTGTGCTGGTGTCAGCGGCCGAGGTATTCGTCGTCGGTTACGTGTTCCAGCCAGTCGACAACTTTACCGTCGAGCCTCTCCTGGATGGCGATGTGGGTCATGCCGGTGGTAGACGTCGCTCCGTGCCAATGCTTCTCGCCGGGCTCAAACCAGACCACGTCACCGGGATGAATCTCTTCGATGGGCCCGCCCACGCGCTGCACCCATCCTTTGCCCGAGGTCACGAGCAGCGTCTGGCCGAGGGGATGCGTATGCCATGCGGTGCGCGCGCCCGGCTCAAAGGTGACGTGCGCCCCTGACACAAACGCTGGATCAGGAGCCTGAAAGAGCGGGTCGACTCGCACGCTGCCGGTGAACCAGTCCGCAGGGCCTTTGCCGGATGGCTGCGTGCCTACTCTGGTAATGTTCATTTGCGATTTCCTCCCATGAATGGACTTGCCATGCGGCTTGCGCGCAAGATCGCGTGAGCTTTGAACCTAGCGCATCACATAGCCGCCGTCGACGGAGATGGATTGTCCGGTCACGTAGCTGGCGGCGGAACTGCACAGCCAGAGGACTGCGTCGGCTATTTCTTCGGGGCGGCCCATGCGCTGCATCGGCACCAGCGCCTTGAGCATCCTGTCCAGTTCTTCTCCCTGTCCTTCGGCGATCATCTTGTCGAACATGGGGGTTCGGATCATGCCGGGGCACACGTCGTTGATGCGAATGCCGCGCGTTGCGTATTCGAGAGCGGCGCTCTTGGTGAGTCCAATCACGCCATGCTTCGCGGCGTGGTAGGTGCCGCGCTGCGCACCGCCGATGAGGCCGCCGAGCGACGAGCAATTGACGATAGCGCCACTGCTTTGCTTGCGCATCTGCTGCAATTCGAATTTCATGCAGCTCCACACGCCACGCAGGTTAATCGCCATGACGCGATCGTAGTCATCGCGCGGAGAATCCGCTGTCTCGGCAAGCACATTCTGAATTCCTGCATTGTTAAAAGCTGCGTCAAGCCGCCCAAAGGTGGCAACCGTCTGCTGGACCATGGACTCGACTTGCGCGTCGTCGGAGACATCGCAGCGAACGGCCAGCGTCTTGTGCCCTTGGGCGGCCAGACCCTGGGCTGCGGCGACAACCTCCCGCTCATTCCAGTCCGCGAGCACTACGGATGCGCCGGACTCGGCAAATGCCCGGGCAGTGGCAAGCCCCAGGCCGGAAGCGGCGCCCGTCACCAGGGCGACTTGATTCTCGAACGAAATATGCATTTTCTCCTCTCGGTGAAGAATCTGCGTTGAGTGGTTGAAGTTGCACTCGCCCCCTGGAATTTGCATGCGAGGCAGGGCAAGCATCCGACACAATTCCTACAATAAATCGTCGGACGTTTCCGCGAAGAAGGTAGACCTGACTCCGTATGCAAGGCCAACCCGCGCCGGGCGCTGGTTTCAGGCGGGTGGCGCAGTGATCGTCCAAAGCGTTCCAGGGATGGGTTGCTTCGAAAAGGGTGGCATGGCTCGACAGGGGCGATCTTCTTTTCCTATCTCGACATCGCAACAAACTTCTGGAGAGATTGGAAGACTGCCAGAGGACAAGTGTCGTTTCAGTCGTTGACCGTTAGAGGCGGCGCGGCAGATTCCTCACTCTTTGTCTTCACGACAACCCTGGAAGTTTTGGAGCGTTCAAGGAAGAGCTTTCCCCATTTGTCGAGTAGACGCAATGCCGGCAAGGCTTCCTCGCCAAAGGCTGAAAGCGAATACTCGACATGAAGTGGATTCGTGCCCCGCACCGTACGAATGATCACTCCGTCCTTTTCCAGTTGACGAAGGTGATTGGCGAGAACTTGGTGGGAGGCATCTGGAATTCGGCGCCACAGTTCGTTGAACCGCACCGGGCTCAGCGAGAGCTCATACAAAATCAGCGGCTTCCAACGCCCGCCAAGCGCTGCAATCGAAGCTGCTACGGAACACCAATCCGCTGGTTTTTTCATCCAAGCTTTCCCTGGCTACGCGGAAGTTTGTGCGTAGGCAGATTGACATGCGTTCTTGTCACGATCCAAAACACATCCAATACTACATCTGAGTTTTTGAAAGGACCGCGGTTTCTATGATCTCCTCAAAACCCCTCAATCTACGCCTTACCCACATCAACGGCCCAACGCTCCTGATCGAACTGGAAGACTTACGGATCTTGACAGATCCGACCTTCGATGCGGCGGGTACGGAATACGCCTTTGGCCCTGTCGTACTCAAAAAGATTTCTAACCCTGCGATCTCTGCAGGAGCGATTGGTCCCGTCGACATAGTGTTACTCAGCCACGACGAACATGCAGACAACCTCGACCACCAGGGCAGGCTCTTGCTGTCAAAGGTGAAGACGGTCCTCACGACAAGTGGAGGCGCCGAGCGCCTCGGAGGCAATGCGAAAGGCCTGGCCCCCTGGTCGACCGCTGTGTTTCCCCTGTCAGGGGGACGAGAACTGACCGTTACGGCGACGCCCGCTCGCCACGGCCCGGCAGGGTGTGAGCCTGTGACGGGAGATGTCATCGGGTTCGTTCTCACCTGGCCTGACGAGGAAGGTAACTTGCGGACCTTTTACTTTTCCGGGGACACTGTGTGGTTCGAAGACCTGCTCGATCTCCAATCTAACTTCAAGATTGAACTCGCGGTATTGAATCTCGGCAATGTTCATCTGGAAGTTATTGGTCCTGACAACCTCACCATGAATGCGCTCGAGGCTATCGCACTCATTGAAGCTCTCTCCATTCCGCGCATCGTTCCGATTCACATTGACGGATGGACGCACTTTTTAGAGGGCCGGGCAGATGTCCAGGCGTGTCTCAGTGAGAAAGGGCTATCAGACAGAGCGCTCTGGTTGGACCCTGGCATTGCTGTGACGGTGTAGGTCAGCTACGACGAAGCTGAATGGTGATGCTTGATTCGGGATAACATTCAAGGGAAAATCGAAGAATCAAAGTGAACGCATTCTCCTCAGGCCCGATCTTTCACTGACGCAGCCATGGCACATCGGTTTTTCATTCCGGCATCTGCGTGAAGAGCCTTGAGGGGTAGCAGCGGTGTGACAACGGGCCTTGGTGACTTGCTGGGACACGGACGGATACGGTCAAGCACAGACGCTTGCATTCGATTTCTCACGAGACGTGCTCGCACACTTGCCGCAAGAAGGCCCGTGTTCGCGATTTCTCCTGCTGTAGGTTCACACACCAGCCGACCGGAGAGATGCTGTCGCTTGCGTTGACGATCCGATCGGCGAGGGTTAAGCCCTCGCCGATCGGTCGTCGTGTTCACTTCGGTTTCCCCATTTCTTTGAGCGTGACGATACCCGTTTCGGGAGCAGTCGCATTCGTTCGCCTAATAGATGATGAGTTGATATTCGGTAGCCTTATAGCTTCCTTGAGAATCGTATGTAATTGTCTGCACGCTGTTGGGTCCGTTTCTAAAGAACGCCAGGCCGGCTGCCTCATCCTCGAGAAGCTGCGTGGAAAAGAAGCGGTCATCTACTTCAAAGTTGAAATTTACGTTGAAGACGCCGGTTTCTACATATTGCAGGTAGATGCCGCATGGCGGCGTGGTTGCCGCCGCTCCGGCCAAGGTGGAGTTGAAACAGCGCGTGATCGAGTAGTTAGGTTCAATGCCGTTGACATCCACCATGGCTTTGATCCAGCCGCCGGCTGTGCGCGCCTGATTCACGTTGCTGTCGGTGACAAACCCATAATTGGAGCCGGTTCCGAAGACGCCGGTACCGCCGGTGCCGTAGACCCCGACACCGCCTGCGTTATTGACTCCAGCGACGCCGGAGCCTCCTCCGCTGCCTGTGACTCCATGAACGCCGTCCGATATGCCATTCGAGCCGGTACTCTGTCCCCACACTCCAATATTGCCCTGGCCATAGACGCCATTGCCGGAGGAGGTCACGCCCTCGACGCCGGTGCTGGCTCCGCCGCCGTAGACGCCGACTCCGCTCCCTTGAAAGGACTCACCCAGGACAGCGACACCGCCGCCATTGTGAATGCCCGCGACACCGTTGCCGCCGCTAGCCGAGGTGACGCCCTCCATTCCGAGGTTTGCCATGATCGCTCCCGCAACAAAGCTGCCCGTCGCATCTCGCTTGACAATGGCATTGGCCGTGTCGGCATTGGTGGGCGCTACCGTCCAATTCAGGCCGAGAGTGCCCGCGCCGGTCACCGGTGAGCCGGTCACTTTGAAATCCGAGGGAGGAGCGCTCAGCGCGACGCTGGTGATCTTTCCGGTTCCGGGAAAAGCTTGCCCCTTCGCGAAGTTGATCGTCCCGTTGGCATTGAAGGAGAAGCCAGTGTTAGCGGCTCCCGCCTGGCTGTTAGAGAACAGCAGGTTGAGCGTGGCTGAAGGGGCAGCCGTGTTGTTGCCGGTCGGCGCTGCCAGCCATTCGAATCGAGGATTGACGGCGGCCTTGCTGGTTGAGTTGTACGCCGACGTAAAGACCTGGAGCGGCTGGGAGTTGAAGGCCGCGGCGGCGGTTGCTGTACCGCTGGGGGCCAACTTCAATATGCCGTTGAGGGTCTCGCCGCCGTTGGCGCTTACGGCGCCGGTAAAGAGTGCGGTTCCATTCACGTCCAGTGTTGCGGCAGGCGAGATTGTTCCAATGCCAACATCGGCGCCGTGAACGAAAATCGGGGAATCGGCGATAGTACTCGCGCCGGAGAATTCGGCGACGTATCCGGAAGCCCCGCCCGTCGTAGTGACCGTCGAATATCCATTGGGAGTCGTGGCGCTATTGGCCAGGTTTTCCGCTGTCCGGCTTCCGGCCAGTGCGTACGCCGAGGCCGGCAAACCGCCCAGGGTTGCAGCATCGGCAGCTTTCAGCGCATAGGGAACGCTGACCAGCAACACCCGAGGCTGCTGCCGCTCCCCTGCAACCTGCACTTCCAGCCAGCGGGCTTCGCCGGAGGCGAAGAGGTCGATCGGAATGCCGTTGGAGAGACTGGCGCCCAGATGGACGGTGTAGTGGCCGAGGCGGTCGGGGTTCACAGCCTGGGTTTCAGTGAAGAGGGACTCTCCACCCTGCTCGCCGTTGTAAATCATGAAGGTGACCATCTTTTCACCGGTCAGTGCCTTGCCGCGGCTGTCGAGCGCGGTTCCGGAGTACGGAATCATCGGCGGCACCGGGGTCGCAGCCGAAGCAGCTACTGGAGTAGGCGCAGGCAGCCCAGAAGGCAACGTCTGTGCCGCGGCCCAGGGTAGTTCCAGAAGCAAAAGAAGCGGGAACATCCAAACTTTGTTTTCGAATCTCATCACAATACCTCCCTGGGTGGAAAAGCGTTGGAAAGGAAGAGCCGGGCAAGCCAAGGCTCAGGGCGCTGAAATCGATTCATCCGCAATCTGCGTTTGTTCTCGATGCAGGGTTAGCATTGGGCACAAGCGCGAAGGCCTTCAAGCGGTAAAGTGAAGAACGGCAAGCGCTTCCACGGCTTGCCATCTAATGCGGCCTTTTGCTGTGCCTTGGACGGCTGCGAAGGCTACAATTTGGCATCCACGTGTCTGTTCAACCGCGGATCGGTCAGGAGAGCGCGATGGGCGAACCATCCATCAATACGCCGCCATCTGAGAAGCTGCCTGAAGTCCGGCTGGATTCGTGGAAAGAGATTGCGGCATACCTCAAACGTGACGTGACGACCGTTCAGCGCTGGGAAAAGCGGGAAGGCATGCCGATTCATCGGCACGTCCACGAGAAGCGCGGCTCTGTTTATGCGCTTCCGGAAGAGCTGGACGAATGGATTCGGAGTCGCAGGCCGACCGTCGAAGAACCTGAGGCGCCTGAGGTAGAAATACTTCACCCGGCTCCGAGCAGCCCCGAGCCTGTCGCCCCACAGTTTGGCCGCTCCTGGATTGTTCTGGCCGCCGTTCTGTGCGTCGGCATCGTGGTTGCCGTTTGGCTTCATTCCCGCCATCCTCCGAAAGGTGCGATTGAGCCGAAAATCCGATCGATCGCCGTGCTTCCCTTGCGCAATCTGTCGGGAGATCCAACGCAGGATTACCTGGCCGACGGTATCACCGAGGCGATCATCGGATGCCTGGCGAATATCCGCGACTTACGAGTGACCTCTCACACGTCCGTGACGCGCTTCAAGAATCCGCAGGTCTCCGTGCCTGAGATCGCCAGAAGCCTCGGCGTAGACGCTGTCGTCGAAGGGTCAGTCATCAAAGAAGGCGACCGCATTCGCGTCACCGCCCAGCTCATTCGCGGTGCATCCTACACGCATTTTTGGTCCGAAACCTACGACCGGGATATGCGCGACGCGCTCACCCTGGAGAGTGAAGTTGCGCAG
>CAILBQ010000330.1 GCA_903832475.1 uncultured Acidobacteriota bacterium
CGCCCTCGCTTTTCGGCATCGGACTCCTGCTCGGACTGGATACGGTGGTCGCGCAAGCCTACGGTCGAAAAGATTTCGACGATTGCCACCGCTGGCTTGCACAAGGCATGTATCTCGCGTTCGCCATATCGCCGTTGCTCATGATCCTGATTGCGGCAGCCAGCTTCGGGTTCGCTCGTTTTGGCATTGCGCCGGAAGTTGCGGCGCCCGCCGCCGCCTACCTGCGCGTGCTTGATTGGAGCTTGCTGCCATTGCTGGTCTACGGCGCGGCCCGGCGCTACCTGCAGGGTGTTGGCCAGGTGCGCGTCATCACCATCACCTACATCGCCGCGAACCTCATCAACTGGGGAGGGAACTGGGCCCTGATCTACGGGCATCTCGGCTTCCCCGCCATGGGCGTGCGCGGCTCCGCGCTTTCGACTGTCGTCGCGCGCATCCTCATGGCTGTCTCGCTGATGGGCTTTGCATGGCGTTATGAACGTCAAAGAGGCCATCCCTTGTTTCGTCACTGGGCGCGGCCTCAATTCGCGCGCATCCGTGAGTTATGCCGACTCGGACTTCCGGCAGCCGCGCAGATCATCCTGGAAGTGGGCGCCTGGAACGCAGCAACCC
Source organism: uncultured Acidobacteriota bacterium (assembly GCA_903832475.1). Taxonomy (GTDB): domain Bacteria; phylum Acidobacteriota; class Terriglobia; order Terriglobales; family Acidobacteriaceae; genus Acidicapsa. The sequence goes on from CAILBQ010000330.1 coordinate 613, forward strand.
TCTCCGCAGGCTGGCTCAATCCCATTGCGCTTGCCACTCACCAGATCGCCATCAACTACGCGTCAGTCACCTACATGATTCCGCTGGGAATGTCCGCGGCCACGGCGGTCGCCGTAGGTCACGCAGTGGGCGCGGGAGACAAAGCGCGGGCGCGCCGCGCCGGATGGCTTGCCTTGGCTCTAGGCACGGCGTTCATGCTCTGCGCCGGACTCGCGTTTCTCATCGCTCCCCGGCCGCTCATTGAACTCTTCACCCACGACCCGCGTGTGCTCGCCGTCGGACCAAGCTTGCTCTGGATCGCAGCGGCCTTTCAAATCTTTGACGGCGTCCAGACCATCTGCACCGGAGCCCTCCGGGGGCTTGGTGAAACTCGCGCGCCCATGACTGCCAACCTGCTCGGTTATTGGGTGCTCGGACTGCCTCTCGGTCTGTTTTTGTGCTTCATCTTGAAGTGGGGCATCTACGGCATGTGGATCGGCCTCACCCTCGCGTTGATTGTCATCGCAACCATCCTGCTGCGGCGTTGGTACCTGGACGCAGAACGCCTCGGTGCTCCTGCCAACGCTAGCGCTGGCTAGCCTCACCGCTCGCAACGCGTTGATTGAACTCCGCCGAACGGTTGCGCGGAACGCTCAAGCTCTCCCAATCCTGCGAACAAAGGTGCTTGGCGAGAAAGACAATCTGCCCGCAATGATAGGAATAGTGCGCCAATTGCCGGTTGATGGCTTGCAGCACCGAATGTGCCTCTCCGCGGATCGTGACCGTGCGCGTCAGATCGTCATCCGTCAAAGCCCCTAGCGCTGCAAACAGGGTCGCCCATCCCTCGTCCCACAGATGCATCAGCGCCTCCCGCGTTGCCGGCGCCTCGCAAAACTCCATGTCGCGATGGCGATCCGGCTTCTCTCCATCGGAGTTCAGAAAATCCGTCCATCGCGAACGCATATTGCCGGCCATGTGTTTGACAATCAGCGCGATTGAGTTCATTTCCGGATCGAGCACCTGGTTCAGTTGTTCGTCAGGTAGGCGTCGAATCGCTTCATCGGCCAGACGCTTGTAATTGGTAAAAAGACTGACGGTATCCTCTATATAGGACGTGGTGAATTTCAAAGCCATCGTGACCCTCCAGCTAGACTCATTAATCAGCTAGCATAGCGCCCCGGCCGGCATGGGAACACCACGAAAAAGCCGCCTCACAGCATCATGAGGCGGCCCGGCATGCACGGATTCCATCAGACGTCAGCTTTTCGCCGCAGCCTCAATCTGCGACCACTCATCATCGCTGAGTTCAACTTCAGCAGCTTTGACATTCTCTTCCAGATGTTCCACGGAGGAAGTGCCCGGTATAGGCAGGATCACCGCAGAGTGATGCAACAGCCAAGCCAGCGACAACTGACTGACGGTTGCGCCATGCTTTTTCGCCGCTTCATCCAGGACGCCGCCCGGCTGGGCGAGCTTGCCGGCCGCGACAGGGAACCAGGGAATAAAAGCGATGCTATTCTTCGTGCAGTACTCCAGCACATCTTCATGCGCTCGGTCGCTCAGGTTGTATTTGTTTTGGACGCTGACAATATCGATGACTTTGCGCGCCTGCTCGATCTCCGGCACCTTGACTTCGCTCAAACCCACATGTCGGATTTTGCCTTGCGTCTGCAGATCCTTAATGGCTCCCAGCGACTCCTCCACTGGGGTCTTGGGATCGATCCGATGCAGTTGCCAGAGCTCGATCCGGTCGGTCTTCAGATACCGCAGGCTCATTTCAACCTGTTGAATGAGGTATTCAGGACGTCCGACCGGAAGCCACTTGGCGGGTCCTTGTCGCGTTAGCCCGCCTTTGGTTGCGATGACCACCCCCGGCTTGTACGGCGCCAAGGCCTCGCCGATGAGAACCTCGCTCACCGCCGGCCCATAGGCGTCGGACGTGTCGATGAAGGTCACGCCCAGCTCAACCGCCCGCTTCAGCACAAGTTTTGCGTTGTCCGGATCCTTGGGCCAACCCCACACGCCTTCGCCCACGATACGCATGGCGCCGAAGCCGAGCCGGTTGACTTCGAGATCGCCGCCGATTTTGAAAGTCTTGGAAGAATTTGCTGCTACGCTCATACGGATTTCGATGCATGTAGCGGTTCAACCGGTGCTTAAAACCAGAACGCAGTTCGCCGTCGCGTTTCGCGGTATCTCGATGTCCAGGAATTAGAACGAGAGCTTGCGGGGATCCCAAAGAAGCCCGCAACTGGTTTCACGCCAGAAACTTAGCGTCAAAACCTGAAGCAACCAGCCGGATTCGCCAATTACCATCATGTCCGATAACAGATATTCTGTAATGTCGTTGTCGATCAAGCCATCCAGCGCGCTCTATCTTTGCTCCAGGTGCCTGACCAGCACTTCCGGTGCGCTGCCCTGCCTGCGGTTCAACAGCCAGTCCACGCGCTCTTCGATCTCGCCCGGACGCATCTGCCCAAGAATCCTGGCCTGCACAAATCCATCCGAGTCCAGAAACGCCGTACTTGGTACCGCCTCTCCCATGCCCAGCCGCTCCATATCCCGATCCGTCGCGCCGTACCAAATGTCATATGGCATGTTGAACTCGCTCTTGAATGCGGCGATCCTGCCCTGGC
>CAILBQ010000331.1 GCA_903832475.1 uncultured Acidobacteriota bacterium
AATTCTTACCTCAAAATAAGCAGGCTGCGCCCAGCATCGCTTTCAAAATCCGAAAAGCGCACCGCGTTATTTCGAACGAGCTTTATTAGCTCTGTGGCCGAGCAGTTCCCTATCAGCAACAGAACCACCTTGGGCGGTGCTCCCCAGGCAAGGCTCAGGTTCGCAAAGTCTTTATCCTTGGTCAGGAAGACGAATCCATGCGCCTTGGCATGCTCCCAAATCACCTCATCCGGTGTACTGCCCAAATCGACCGAACTTACATGAACGGACTCGGGGAACAGATCGGCCAGCTCATGCGCCAGTCGCGGCGGCAGATTCTCATCCACGAGCAGCTTCAAGAACGGACATCCTCTCCGGAATACTGGCGAAGAACTCGTAAACGGCCTGGAAGTCTTCCTTCTCCAGGTAGGGGAACTCGCGCAGGATTTCATCCTCGGTCATCCCGGAAGCCAGATAGGAAGCGAGATCATACACGGTGAAGCGCAGCCCGCGTATGCAAGGCTTGCCGCCCATCTTGCCGGCTTCCACCGTGATCCGCGCGTTCAATTCTGCCATGGTTCCCTCCTCCCCGTTGAGCCATTGTATGCCGGGTGGCCCAGATCTACCGCGCTCTTAGCGGGAATGTGGGAAACGCTTGCCGGCGTAGGGGAACCTCTAAAATCCAAATCGGAATATACTGTTTCCATGCAACTCACCCTCGACATTCCAGACGAGACCGCGGCCGCCCTTGAATCCCGCGGAGTTCACATCTCTACCTTTATCCAAGAGATGCTCGAGAAAGAAGTTCGCGCGTGCGTGCAGCCACGCGACCAAGCAGCTATCTCAGCCGCGGTCGACCGCATCCTTGAGCGGCGCAAGAGCTTTCGCCTCGACGGCCTGAAAATTCGCGATCTGATCGACGAAGGCCGTCGGTACTAGATGCCGAACTGCGTCCTGGATGCCTCCGCAACGCTCCCATGGTGCTTTCAGGATGAAGCCACAGCTTGGTCGGCCGCACTCCTGCAGGCGCTAAAGAATGGTGACGACGCCCGAGTCCCTGCGCACTGGGCTGTTGAAGTTTCAAATGCGTTCCTGAGTGCACTCAAGCGGCGACGTTTCGCAATGGCGGATCTTCAGAGTTTCTGGAACGATCTGGCCCAGTTACCTATCTCCGTCGAGCCGGCGCTCAGTCCTGCTGAGGCCAAGTCTGTTTTGACCCTTGCTGCGAACTGCAACCTCACCATCTACGATGCCACGTACCTCGAACTTGCCATACGCCTGAGCCTTCCTATCGCCACCCTGGACACAGCCCTTGGCAGAGCAGCCTCCACGTACAACGTAGCAGTGTTGTAGGAGTCTCTTGCGCGTCCTCGATTCTACCTCTCAAAACTAAAGCTAGTCCTCGCCCGCTCCCGATGCCGCTCCAGCCCCAGCTCAATCAGCCGCGTGATCAACTCCGAATAACTCACCCCGCTCGCCTGCCACAGCTTCGGATACATGCTGATCGACGTAAACCCGGGCAGCGTATTCACTTCGTTCAGGTAAATCCTGCGCTTCCCATCCGGCTCCATCAAAAAGTCCACCCGCGCCAGGCCCGCCAGGTCGCATGCCTTGAACGCCTCCACCGCCATCGCCCGAATCAGCTTCGCCTCCGCCGCCGTGATCTTGGCTGGGATGATGGGCACCGACCCATCCGACAAATACTTGGCCTCGTAGTCGTAGAACTCTTTGCCGGGCACAATCTCCCCCACCACGCTGGCCTTGGGATCGTCGTTGCCCAGCACCGCAACCTCAAGCTCACGCGCCTTGCTCGTCCCGCGCGTCTTGCCTTTGCCCGCCACACCCTCTTCAATCACAATCTTGCGATCGAACTTCGCCGCCAGGTTCAGCGCCGGACCCAGCTCCTTCCGGTCATGCACCTTGCTGATCCCCACGGACGACCCCAAATTCGCCGGCTTCACAAACACCGGATACTTGAGCGCCGCCTCCACCGCCGTCACCGTCTTCCGCGGCGAAGCCTCCCACGCCGTCCGCAGCACCGTCACATGCTTCACAATCGGCAGCCCGGCCTCTCGAAACAGCCGCTTCATCGCGTCCTTGTCCATGCCCGCCGCCGACCCCAGCACCCCCGACCCGACATACGCGATATCCGCCAGCTCAAACAGCCCCTGGATCGTCCCATCCTCGCCAAACGTCCCATGCAGCACTGGAAACACCACATCCAGCCGTCCCGCGCCGAGCGCCGCCGAATCCGGCACCAGCGCCGTTCCAGCTTCCACGGCCTTCGCGCTCTCGGAGACAGTTGGAATCGGGTAGGCCGGAGATTTATCCCCGGCAATCAAATCAACCGAAGCGACGTGGGCTTTAGCCCCTGAGGCAGGCTTACCGCCCGTTTCCGCAGGATGTTCAACCGTACTCTCAGGCAGTGCCTGAGCATTCCCACCTTCCAGCAGCGCCGTCGCCCCGCCCTCGGTCAGCCACCGCCCCGCCTTGGTGATCCCAATCGGCACCACCTCAAACTTCTTCCGATCGATCGCCTTCAAAATCGAAGCCGCCGAGAGCAACGAAACCTCATGCTCCCCGCTCCGCCCGCCAAACAACACACCAACCCGCAATTTTTTCGCCATGACTTTTTCATTGTAGTGGGCGTTTGCCTTGGGCATCCCGCTGACCGGCGACGATGACAGCGTTCAGGCTTCTCAATCCAGCGCTGGTAAGTTTCGAGTTACCTCTCAAATTATCTGCTTGCCAAAAGCCAGAAGTCGGTTACAGTAAGAGAGCTTTCCCAAATCCAAGTCCAGATACACCTACTAGCTTGAACTCCATCAGAACATATTGGCGAGACTGCGCGAAGTTAGTAACCTTGCTTTGAAAATCTCTGTCAGATTTCAGAATCAATCTGCGGGCTGTTACCTTAGGGCTCACCTTGGAGAAATCACTATGCATATCTTGTATCCCCACTCCATCTATCGTGATGCAGCAGCAATCATC
>CAILBQ010000332.1 GCA_903832475.1 uncultured Acidobacteriota bacterium
GAAGTGAGCAGTGTGCGGCAAGATGAGCACCGGTGGCGAAGTGGCTAACGCGCTGGTCTGCAAAACCAGTATTCGCGGGTTCAATTCCCGCCCGGTGCTCCAATATCTTCCATGGAATCTACAGCGCCTGCCCCAACGCAGTGCCTCGTATTTTCAGACGGACTCGTAGCAAAGCAACTGCGCGATCGACATAGTCTTCAATATTTGCTATCTGGCAATATCCATCGCATGACGGAGCGTGGCATCAAAGGCGTCCCAGTCGCAGGATGCGTCGGCTTGGCTGCAACCCGGGATAAAGAGCTGGACGCGGTCGGGCGGGTTCGCAGCGGTAAGTGGGGTTGCATGGCGCATCTGGTCCAGCGTCTGTGCGGTGAAATATACTCGCACCGCGTAACGGGATGTCTCCGCTTTTTGCCAGAGTTCGAAGATCAAGGCGCCACCGGGCGGCGTGTCATCGCGGCGACCGTCGATGAGCCATGAGAGATCAAGAGCTCCTGCGATGTTGGTAAGGTTCGTGTCGTGGCCCACCAGGATGAGCAGACTATCTTCGGGCTTGCCGATTGCACTCGCAGCAGGCTTGTGCGAAACCGCTTGTTGCATCGAGGACAGGATGCCTCGCAGCAACGGCGCTGACTGCACGCGGGCAATGTAAGACGTGCGTCTCTCCAGATCTGCGTTGGCTGTGTGTAACTGGATCAGTTCCCGCAACTTTGTGGCGTCGACGCGGTCCCAACCTACGGTCGGCATTCCTTCGGTGTACTCAAGCAATAGATTCTCGACCATGGTTGAAGCTGTACCCAGAGGACTGCGAAGATCGACGAGGTGATCTCCTTTGCCAGGGGCTATGGAGGACGGAATTGCAAACAACGATGTGCTGGGTGAAGGCGACGAGGCTGAGGAGTTGCCTTGGGACGCGCTTTCGCTCAGCACGTTTTCAAGAGCTTGCAACTGAGGGCGGTAAGCTTCGATCAGACCGGCCGGGTTATTGCCGATGCGACCCGCAACGGCCGCCGCAGCCAACTGCTTGTCAGGGTGAAAGGTGTTGGACTCCACTGGATGGAAGAGCGGGTCGGGATCGCCTTCCTTGAGGGCGTGCACAGGGACATGGCAACCGGGCATGAGGCCATCCGCGAGAGCTCTTCCGGTTTCGCGCGTTCGCTGGTCAGAGTCGGCAAGGATGGAGATGCGGGGTACGTCTTCGCAGCCAGTGGCAGCGAGCAGACCTTGCGTGACAAGCACGTCCCGATCGTAGGCGCCGAAGAGCGTCATAAGCTTTGCGCCGTGTTCGGTGAGATAGCCCGGAGGTACGCTCCAGACGGGCCACGGCTGGCTTGAATACTGATTCAGTTGATCTGTCTTGGCGGTAGGCGAACGAACGCCGTGACGAGTCATGATAACGACAAATTTTAAGCGCTCTTTGGTGGCTGTTTGTGAAACCTGCGAATGCAGCGATGCAGACAGGGAGATGCCTGCGGCAAGCAGCAGAAGGGCACGGCCCAAGCGGATCTTCATCGGGAGCCCGCTGCGGATTGCGGTGAAGATGGTGTAGCGTAGACGCGGATTTCGGCGGCATGAGCGCCAGCGCCGGGGATGCCCACATAGAGCAGCGAATGGGCTGGTACGAACAATGCGGTCTTTGCTCCCGCCGCGGTGGGAAGCATCGGCAAGGGCTTCAGCGATTTTTGGCCATCGAATTGATAGGCATGAACTTCGCCCGCGCCAGCGATGACATAGACGCGCTGCAAGCGGGAGTCATAGAAGAGGTCGTCGGCGCCAGTGCCGGTTGGCAGACGAGCGAACTCATGGCCGTTGGTGGCATCCAATGCCAAGAGAACTGCAGGAGTGCGGCAAGCGATGAAGAGTACAGCGTGCTCGGGATCGTATGCCATTGGAACGTTGTCCGAGGCCTGTTGAAGCTTCCATTGGGCAGAGAGTCGATGGGTGGTGCTGTCCACCACGGCTACTTCTCCTGAGTCGGCAATGTTAGCAAATACGCGATGTCCTTTCGCGTCGAAATCGAGCGCTTCGGGGTGCGCGCTGGTTGGGATATCTGCTGTCAATGTGAAGGTGTCGACATCCACGACAGCGATGCGTGCTGGATTGGCTGCATTCGCGCCACCGTGTCCGATGTAGAGGGAATGAGCTGCTTCATCCAGCACCAGGTCGTCGGCATCATCGGAGAGTTTGATCTTTCCAGCCAGCTTGAACGGATTTCCACGATAGAGCCGCAACTCTGCAAGAGCGCCGTCTGCAACATACAGACTTTGTGTCGTTTCGACCCAAGCTAAACCATGGGGTTTTCCCAGCCCGGCGATGCTTTCGATCACTTGATTCTTGGCCAAGTCGACAATTTCCACCGAATGATTTCCAGTCGCTGCCGCGAACAGACGACGACCGTGGAGATCGATGGCAAAGTGGTCAAATTTACCTGTAACTCCGGGTAACTCGATTGTTCGCTGCTGTTCAAGAGGAGGGGAGGTTTGGGCGAGGGCGGGCGCCACGCCCAACAAGACTACGACGGCGGTGAAGGCCATTTTATGCATGGGGCTCTCTGCGGGTGCGCACAAATGGAAGACCCGGCGCACCTTACGGTTTGAAATGAATTTCATGGGGTTGTCTGTTATTGCGGTATAGCCCCCCGGGCATACGCAGAAACAGTGCAGACTTATTCGTGATGCTGCGTCCAGCGAAGGCCTCCGGAGTAGGTAGGCTTGTAGTATTCGCGCTGCACCATGTATTGCGGGCTTCCGTTGTAGAAGCCGAAGGGATCATTATTCATGTTCTGGCCGATAGCCATGGCAGTGAATCCCTTGCCGAGATAGTAGCTTACCTTGGCGTCCACCTGAGTGTGGGCATAAAAGTAGTTATCGCCGAACGGGCCTTTTACTCCGAAGGGAACGGCATCCGGGCCGTTGCTTTGATATTGGTAGGCGTAGATATTGGCGCCGTTGTTGGAGATTCCGAAAGTCACAAGAGCACGCTTGGTTGCATAGGACGGGCCGATGTTCCAGGAGATCGGGGCTTGACCGACCAGTGCCGGATTGTCGGTGCGGTTGGGGAGGTTGTAATTTTTCGAGTTGGTGTACGTGAAGTTTGCATTGATGCGAGCACCGGCCAGGACGCCGGGCAGAAAATTGAGATGCTGCTGATAGGCCAGCTCGATGCCCTGAACCCAGGCGTGATCGCCGTTCACTTCCTGCAGAAGATGATTGCCGGCATAGGCCTGGGATAGCGGAGAACCTGAGGCTGGGACATAGCTGTCGGTATAAAAGATAGGCTTCGTAATCTGCTTGAAGAAATAGCCGGCTTCGATCATGCCAATCGAAGGAAGGTATTTCTCGTAGAGAAGGTCGTAGTCATTGGCATGCTCTGCGACCAATGCGGGATTACCTACGTTGATCGTGTAGGGTGTCGTGGATTGATCCTGCGTGATGTAAGGAACTAGCTGGTATGGATCTGGACGGGAGATGCCGCGTCCGTAAACCGCGCGCAGGTCGGAATCCTTGTCGATGCGATAACGAAGCTGCACACTGGGAAGCGGATTCACATACGATCCGCTTCCAGACTGAGGCGTTGTAGAAACGTAATTTCCGTCGGAGTCATTTACCACCAGATAGCCGGTGTCGGTGATGTTTGTTCCTTCGAAGCGAAGACCGGTCTGCAAGCGGAACCTTCCTAACTGCACGGTGTTCATGAGGTAGCCGGCCGAGACACGCTCTTGCAGGTTGTAATTAGAAGCATCCGACTGGAGGTGGGTGGTCCCTTCATCAAGAGTGAAGTTGCTGGCGTTGGCGGCCAGGTCGCCAGTGATCAGTTCGAAACTAGTCACTGGACCGAGGCGGTAGCTGCCACCGTAGAAATGATTATTGACGAAGGTTCCCAGATATTGGGTCATCAGGGTGTTGTTGTTCGAGTCATACTCGGGCGAGTATGCATCCTGGCCTTTATGCTCATTGCGAAACTGGCCGCCGAATTCCAGAGTCGAATTGTAACTGCCAAGATGATAGTTGATACCCATGGAGGCGCCAGCCTGCAGATTGAGCTGGCTGGCCTGGCCGCTGGTGAGATCGATGGTGTCGAGTTTGTAATTTGCTGGATCAAGGATGCCGTTGCCGTTTACATCGCAACTGTACTGAGGCCTGTACTGGCTTGGCCCCGGCTCGTATTCGCAGTCGGTGCCAGCTTTAGTTTTGAACTTCGCGCCCGGATTGCCAGCCGCGCCCCCGAACCTTGAATGGGAGATCGCTACCTGATAATGGAGGACGGAATGAGAGAAGATCTGGTTGCCGCCGATGGCGAGATCCTCAATCTGAAGATTGGGCCGGCGAACGCTTGTCTTATATTTTGCTTTATCTTCGAGTGCCAACTGGTATGAAAATTTTTGACCGAAGTCGCGGAAGTTGGAAAACAGACCGTGAACATATAGCTCGGAATTTTCGCTCAGTTTGTAATCCAGGCTGCCGGCGGTGCCGTAGCGGGTGCGGTCGTACAGATATTCCTGAATGTAAATGTTGTCGAAAGTGAATGCACCGTTTGGGCCATCGAAATCAGGCACGGGTTCAACGTCGTCGATGGCGCGTCCGTTGTAGTCATAGCTATATCCGACCATCAGACCGAATCGCCGTCCCTGTTGGGTATGCGGACCGAAGCGAAAGCCTGCGGAGGAATCAATTTGGAATGATTTGCGTCCATTGGCAATCGGCGTGTAACCGTCGATGCCTTCAACGGCGAGAGTTGGTTTATCCGAGGTTGCCTGCTTGATGCGCAAATCTACTGATCCGCCAATGGCATCGCCGTCCTGATTTGCTGCGAGAGTTTTGTTGATAGCGACAGAACCTACGAGGTCGGCAGGAATCGTGTCCAGATCCACTTGGCGCACCTGAGGATCGGGACCGGGCACGACGACCCCGTCGATGGTCGTGTTACTGAGCCGGGGTTCGGTTCCGCGAATCTGGACATATTGTCCCTCGCCCTCGTTGCGCTGCAGAGTTACGCCCGGC
>CAILBQ010000333.1 GCA_903832475.1 uncultured Acidobacteriota bacterium
CCACGTTCGTGCTCGCGATGATCGCCGGCATGGGCATCTTCGAGTGGCTGCAGCGCCGCTCGACCCACTGAGAACAGGAACCTGAAGATGGACGCGTTGATCCTCGCCCGCGCGCAGTTCGCGGCCAACATGAGTTTCCACATCCTGTTCCCGACCATCAGCATCGCGCTGGGATGGACGCTGCTGTTCGTGCGCTGGAGATGGCTGACCACGAAGGACGGCGCGTGGCTGGAGGCCTACCGCTTCTGGACGAAAGTCTTCGCGCTGACCTTCGCGCTCGGGGTCGTCAGCGGTCTCACGATGAGCTTCCAGTTCGGCACCAACTGGCCCGGCTACATGGAGCGAATGGGCGAAGTGGCCGGACCTTTGCTCGGCTACGAGGTTCTCACGGCGTTCTTCCTGGAGGCGACGTTCCTCGGCGTGATGCTCTTCGGCCATGGCCGGGTCGGCGAGCGGATGCATTTGCTGGCCACCTTCCTGGTCGCATTTGGCACGACACTCAGCGCGTTCTGGATCCTCTGCCTCGACTCCTGGATGCAGACACCGGCCGGCACCGAGGTGGTCGATGGCGTCGTGCATGTCACGAGCTGGCTGGAGGTGCTGACGAATCCGTCGTTCCCCTACCGCTTCAGCCACATGCTGATTGCATCGGCCCTGACCGTCTCGTTCCTGCTCGTCGGCGTCAGCGCCTGGCAGACCCTGAAAGGCAAAGCCACAGCCGCGACACCGCGGGCCTTCCGACTGGGCTTGACGCTGGCAGCGTTCCTCGCGCCCATCCAGATCCTCGTGGGCGACGCGCACGGCCTCAACACCCTCGAGCACCAGCCCGCCAAGATCGCGGCGATGGAAGGTGTCTGGCACACCGAGCGCGGCGCGCCGCTGCTGTTGTTCGCGCTGCCCGACGAAAAAAACCAGCGCAACGACTTCGCCATCGAGGTGCCTCGCGGTGCAAGCCTGATCCTGCGCCACGATCCTGATGGCGAAATCAAGGGCCTCGACGAGTTCGGATCAGCGCACCCACCTGTCAGGCCGCTCTTCTTCGGCTTCCGGTTGATGGTGGGGATCGGGATGCTCATGCTCCTGTCCGCCTGGTTAGGCACCTTTGCGGCACGCCGCGTCGCGTGGAACCCGGAGCGGATGCCCAGGCCCCTGCTGATGTTGCTGAGGGCGATGACCTTCGCGGGCTGGGTCGCGACATTGGCCGGCTGGTATGTCACCGAGGTGGGTCGCCAGCCCTGGATCGCCTATGGCCTCGTGCGTACGAGCGAAGTCGCTTCCACGGTACCCCAGTCGCACATCGCGGCCACGCTAACGATGTACGTGACGCTGTACCTCGTGCTGATCGTCAGCTACGTGACCGTACTGAAGCACATGGCCGGCAAGCCGGCGACGGAAGGCCCGGTGACGCCGCAGAGCGGCAGGGCTGTCACCGATGTCGCGGAAGTCATATCGGGCTCGTTCAACAAGCGGAGGATCCTGCGATGAGTTTCGATGCCATGCTTCCCGTCATCTTCATGGTGCTGCTGGGCATCGCGATGCTCGTCTACGTCGCGCTCGACGGCTACGACCTGGGCGTGGGGATGCTGATGCCCTTCGCCAGCAACACCGAAAAGGACACGCTAGTCGCGAGCATCGGCCCGTTCTGGGATGCCAACGAGACCTGGCTCGTTCTCGGCGTCGGCTTGCTGCTCATCGCATTCCCGCGCGCTCAGGGGGTGATCCTGGGTGCGCTGTACCTGCCTGTGGCTGTCATGTTGCTGGGGCTGATCCTGCGCGGCGTCGCGTTCGACTTCCGCGTGAAGGCGCACGATGACCACCGCGCCATCTGGAACGTCGTCTTTGCGGCGGGTTCTGTCATCGCGTCCATGGCGCAGGGCTGGATGCTGGGGAAATACGTCACGGGCCTGCAGGACTCTTGGGCGACGGATCTCTTCGCCGCCTTGATCAGCCTGGCATTGCCAGGCGCCTACATACTCCTGGGCTCGACGTGGCTCATCCTGAAGACCGAGGGTGCGCTGCAGCTGCGAGCGATCGACTGGGCCCGCCGCGCATGGCCGCTCTTCATCGCCGGCTTTTGCCTGATCTCGATCGTGACACCGATCGCGAGCACCACCGTGCGCGACCGCTGGTTCGCGCTACCAGAATTCTTTGCGCTGGTTCCCATTCCGCTCATGAGTGCGCTGGCACTCGCCGCGATCCGTGGCCTGCTGAATTCGCACCGCATCCAGGGCAAGCTGTGCTGGGCGCCTTTCGTCCTGATGCTGCTCGTACTGCTGCTCGGGTTCTTCGGCTTGGCCTACAGCATCTTCCCCTTCATCGTGGTCGACCAGATCACCATCTGGCAAGCGGCCAGCAGCGCTGCGACGCTGAAGATCATCCTTGCGGGCGCCGCGTTCGCGATTCCTGCGATCGGCGCGTATACCGTGCTGGCCTACCGCGTTTTTCGAGGAAAGGCGACAGAACTCAGTTATGCCTGAGGGCGCTGTTCAGCGACGAGCTATCGAAAACTTTAGGGGCCGCTTTGGGGGCTTCTGCGCTCACTGCGGGCATCGATGGGCCATTGCTGAAAGCCTTGCGGAGCAGCCGAGCATGATCCGCCGTCGAGTACGCGGGATTGACCTGCAAACCATAACCACATCGCGCGATTGCAGGCCAGTTGGCGTGCCGGTAAGCCGACGCTCGCGACCGGCCGCAAATGGCCGAAAACGCTAGTAGCTATCGGAGCAGCCCACGCGCCAAGAGCACGCACTGGAACGCGAAAAGCCCAATGAGAACGGCGATGTTCAGGAAGAAGTCCGACCCAAGATGGCTCAAAGGTCCGTTGCCCCACAGCAGGTACAGGAAGGCGATCGTCCAGAGCAGGGTCAGGGCGAGCGACAGTTTCTTCTTCGCCAGGATCGCAACGCCGGTTGCGATCTTCATGAGGATCACGGGCAAGTACCGGTATGGCGACATGAGCGGCTCGATGATGGATCTATCGAGCAGGCGCGCCCACGATTGGCTGAGCCCGTAGAGACTGATAAGCGCGGAAATTAGGACGAAGGCTCCGACGACATAGCGCAGCACGAACAACCAGGGAAATGCCTTGCGGATCACTTGGACGCCAGAGCCGGCAGGGGCGGCATCAAGAATTGCCTTGGGCGGTGCGAAGCGATTGGATGTGTTCACTGATTGAATCCGAGAGCGTTGCGGCGAAGCATAGCCTTCCCTGGAGCAGTCGTCCGCGACTGACCGCACCTGGCCGAGGGTGTGTGAAAACCCCGGTCCGCGAATGAGGCTGGCCACGTAGAGTTCTGAGCATATCGAGAAAGGATCGGTATGCCCAGGTTCATTGAAGGACAGGATCGACACCAGGTCACGCTGCTGCCGGAGTCGCTGGACGATTTCATCGCCGAGGACAACGCGGTGCGGGTCGTCGATGCATTCGTCA
>CAILBQ010000334.1 GCA_903832475.1 uncultured Acidobacteriota bacterium
AGGGAGCTGGGCGGTCGCTGCTGGTTTCACCGTAAAGGCGAAATCGGGGGAGGAAAGTCCGAACTCCGCAGGGCAGTGTGCCGGATAACGTCCGGGATTCAGGCTTTAAGGCTTGAAGACGGCCAGTGCCACAGAAAACAAACCGCCTCGGCTACCTCTTCTTTCTCTCGCGAGAAGGTCGAGCCACCGGAGACTCGTTCAGGTTCGCCTGGGCGGCAGGTTTCCTGCCGGGGTAAGGGTGAAAAGGTGCGGTAAGAGCGCACCGCTCTCGTTGTAAAGCGAGGGGCAGGGTAAACCCCACACGGAGCAAGACCAAATAGGGAGGGACGCGCAGGCCGCTAGAACCAGGCAGCGCGGCGTATCGGCCCGATACGCGACAGGCGGTTCGAATTGTTGCCGAAACCTCCGGGTAGGTTGCTGATGAACGTCCGCGGCAACGCGGCGTCTAGAGGAATGACCGCACACGACAGAATTCGGCTTACAGGCTCTTTTGCTGAAGTGACGGCCCCGCCCGGAGAGGTTCCTGGCGGGGCCGGCCATTTTTGGGGAACAGATTTTTTTGGAGATCTACTCATTTGAAAAGGGCGGCATTCCTCAGGGCCTTGACAAGCTGCGGAAACCGCCCTTCCTGCCATGTTCCGAGACATCCACGAAGTTGGCAGGGGCTAAAGTGTCTGCGTGAGAAATCGCACGGATATCTGCCGAGTGGCAAATGGGTCGGGCATTCAGCCCTGCGATGGTTGAAATCCCTGTACCCAGGCCGTTGGCCTGGGCTAGGATGGCGCGGGCCGTTGGCCCGGAGTCGCTGCATTCACGATGTGGTGTCGTTCTCACGCAGACACTAAAAGCCCACGCCTTCCATTGACCTTCATCGGCACGACTGAACAGCTTGCGGAAAAAGGCCGAATCAGCCGATGTTTCGTGGTGCGGTTGAGATTAGCAGGGGCTGAAGCCCGCTGATTTGATTGGCTCGGTCGGCACGACTGAACAGGCGGGGGGAAACGCCCTTTTTGCCGCGCTTCGAGGCCTTCATGAAGATGGCAGGGGCTAAAGCCCAGTCATTCTATTGACTCTCATCGGCACGACTGAAGTCGTGCCCTTTCACAAAGCTCCTGAATCCGAGTTTCCCGCAAGCTGTGAAGTCGTCGTGCTCTTTCACAAAGCTCCTCAATCCGAGTTTCTCGCAAGCTGTGAAGTCGTCGTGCCCTTTCACAAAGCTCCTCAATCCGAGTTTCCCGCAAGCTGTGAAGTGGTGTTCTTCCACAAAGCGCGGGATTTTCGGATTCACCGACGGGCTTGAAATTTTTCCTGTGGCGCGGCCACATGAGTTTGTGGCATGCTTGTGTGGTCGTCACACATGAGCGTGGATACGGGGAAGAACAATGGACGAAAAGCTGGATCTGATGCAGGGCACGCTGGACCTGATGGTGCTGCAGACGCTGTCAGTGATGGGCACGCAGCATGGGTATGGGATTGCGCGGCGCATCGAGCAGGTGAGCGGGGATACGGTGCTGCTCAACCAGGGGACGATCTACGCATCCTTGGTGCGGCTGCAGCAGCGGGGGCTGATCGATGCCGAGTGGGGCACGTCGGACAACAACCGCAAGGCCAAGTTCTACACGTTGACCAAATCAGGGCGAAAACAGCTGGGCAAGGACATTGCGTACTGGACGCGGGTGACGGAGCTGATGGGCTCGGTGCTGGCCATGCAGGCCGATGGAGGTGAGTGATGAGCGTCGCTCATGTGGGGTGGATACGACAAAGTCTGCTGCGCGTGGCGGCGTTTTTTCATAAGCGGCCACTGGACCAGGATTTGAACGAAGAGATGGCGGCTCATCTGGAAATGGCCATCGAGGAAAACATCAGCCGCGGCATGTCGCTGGAAGAGGCGCGACGGCAGGCGCTGATTCGCTTTGGCAACGTGGGGCAGGCGCGGGAGCATCATCGCGAGGCGCGTGGGCTGCCAGGCATGGACGTGCTGATGCAGGACCTGAGTTATGCGCTGCGCACGCTGCGGCGGGAGGTATCGTTCACGCTGGTTGCGGTGTTGATCCTGGGGCTGGGGATCGGCGCCAATGTTGCGGTGTTCAGCGTGGTGAACACGCTGCTGCTGCGGCCGCTGCCGTTTCCGAATGCAAAGCAGCTGGTACGGATTCATCAGAACGATCCCAAGGGCGGCGAATCGAGCATGACGTATTCGACCGATGCCGTGCAGGAATTTCAGCGGCGGACGAAGGCTTTTGAAGCGGTGACGGGGTACTTCGCGTTCTCAGGGCCGGACAACGTGAAGCTGATGGGCAGCGGCCAGCCGGAGCCGATTACCGAGTTGACGGTGGAAGGGAATTTCTTTCCTACGCTGGGGATTGAGCCGATGCTGGGCAGGCAGTTCAGTGAGGATGAGACGCTGAAGAACGGCCGGCCGGTGGCGCTGCTGAGTCATGATTTCTGGAAGCGGAAGTATGGGTCGGACCCGGCGATTGTCGGGCAGGTGATCAAGCTGGATAGCACGCCGACGACGGTGATTGGCGTACTGCCGGAGACATTCGACTTTGGGTCTGTTTTTTCTCCGGGAGCACGGGTGGATGTGTATCAGCCGGCCATCTTCGCGAACATGGAGGACTGGGGCAACACCATGGCGCTGGTGGGGCGATTGAAGCCGGGGGTGACTCTGGCGCAGGCGCAGGCCGAGGCGGATACGATCATTCCGGAGTTGTACTTCAACAACAAGCATCCGGAGTATGGGCGCGGGTACACGGCTCATTTATACGATCTGAAAGAGTATGTCAGCGGCAAGCTGCGCGCATCGCTGGTGCTGTTGTGGTGCGGCGTGGGGATGATTCTGCTGATCGTGTGCGTGAACCTGTCGAACCTGCTGCTGGCGCGGGCGGCGACGCGGCGAAAGGAGTTTGCGATCCGCAATGCACTGGGCGCGGGGCGCGGAAGGCTGATCCGGCAGCTG
Organism: uncultured Acidobacteriota bacterium; assembly: GCA_903832475.1. Taxonomy (GTDB): domain Bacteria; phylum Acidobacteriota; class Terriglobia; order Terriglobales; family Acidobacteriaceae; genus Acidicapsa. The sequence continues at coordinate 2,960 of CAILBQ010000334.1, forward strand.
CTAACGGAGAGCCTCATGCTGGCCATATTGGGAGCGATTGTAGGGCTGGGCATGGCTTACGCTGCGGTTACGTACCTGGCGCACCAGAGCTCGATTTCGCTGCCGCTGATGAGCAGCATTCGTCTCGACGGGCAGGCGCTGGGATGGACGGTGATGGTGACGGTGGTGACGGGGCTGCTGGTGGGCGTGCTGCCGGCATTCAAGGTGTCGGGCAAGAGTTTGCATGCTTCGCTGAAGGACTCGGGGCCGGGGACGAGCGAGGGGAAAAGCCACAACCGGTTGCGCGGCGTGCTGGTGATTGTGGAGATTGGCCTGGCGTGCGTGCTGCTGGTGGGTGCGGGGTTGCTGTTGAGGAGCTTTTTGCATGTGCTGGATGTGGATCTTGGCTTTCAACCGAGCCAGGCCGCGGCTATCAGTGTGGATTATGACGATGGCGGGAACGTGGTGAAGCGCGGCGTGATTCTGCAGACGATTCTGGCGCGCATTCAGCAGCTTCCTGGAGTGGAGACGGCGGGGATTACGGACAACCTGCCCATGAGCATCAATCGCAGCTGGGGCATTAGCGCCAAGGGACACACGTATCGCACGGGAGAGCTGGCGGACACGTTTGTTTATGTCGTGACGCCGGGCTATCTGCATGCGATCGGCATGCACCTGGTGAAGGGCCGCGATATTCAATGGCAGGATACGGATCCTAAGCAGGCCGTGGTGATCATCAACGAGACGGTGGCGCGGGCGCTGTGGCCGGGGCAGGATCCGATTGGGCAGATTGCCGTGGCGGGCGGCAGGGATGCGCAGGTGATCGGGGTGGTGGCGGATGTGCATGAGACCAATGCGGAGACGCAGGCGGGCTGGCAGATGTATGTTTCGCAGACGGCTCCGCAGTATGGGCCGGAGGGCGCGCAGCTAGTGATTCGCACCAAGCTGCCGCCGGCGTCACTGGGGCCGGTGGTGATGCAGACGCTGCGGCAGATGAATCCGGCGCAGCCGGCGACGGAGTTCAAGCCGATCCAGGGGCTGGTGGATCATGCGACTTCGCCGCGGAGGTTCTTTGCCATTCTGGTTGGTATTTTTGCCGCGCTGGGGCTGGTGCTGGCTTCGCTGGGAATTTATGGGGTGATCTCGTATTCGGTGACGCAGCAGACCAAGGAGATCGGCATTCGCATGGCGCTGGGGGCAACGGCGGGCGGGGTGCAGCGCGGCGTGATTGCCAAGACGATGCTGCTGGCGCTAGTAGGCATTGCGCTGGGGACGGTGGCTTCGCTGCTGCTGTCGCGGGAGGTGGCTTCGCAGCTTTATGGGACGCGGCCGAACGATCCGGGGACCTTTGTGGGGATGATCCTGCTGCTGGGCGCTGTGGCGCTGGTGGCGGGGTATGTGCCGGCGCGAAGAGCTTCGCGAATCGATCCGATGATTGCGCTGCGCAACAACTGAGGCGGTACGATGGACAGATGCTGCTAGTGAAATTGCTTGCCGAAGGAGCCCGGGCGCCGGAAGTGGCGCATCCCGGGGAGGATCTGGGGTACGACGTGTTTGCGCTGGAGGCGGTTGAGCTTTGGGCTCGCGCGTCGGTGCGCGTGAAGACGGGGATTGCTGTCGAGGCGCGTCATCCGGAGACGGGCGTGGGGCTGGGACTACTGGTGCGCGACCGGTCGTCCATGGCGGCGCGCGGGGTTGCGGTGACGGGCGGGGTGATTGACGCGGGCTATCGCGGCGAGATACAGATCCTGCTGACGAATCTGACCGAGGATGCGATCCGGTTGAATGCGGGCGACAAGATTGCGCAGATGATTCCGGTGCCGGTGCTGACGGGGATGGTGTCGGTGGTGGACGCGCTGGCGGATTCAGTGCGGGCGGGGAAGGGATTTGGCAGTTCGGGGCGGTGACGGGAATGGGCGCGATGCTTCCGCGGATGCCGGTGATACAGGCTGAACGTAGAACGCAAAGTTCTCGACCTCTTGACTGGATGCGATAGAGTTGTAACCAATTGGAAAACGAGACAAAGAGAAAGTTAACGCCAACGCCAGTTTGGTGGACTGCGTTAATAGCAATTGTCGGTGGTCTGACCATCTGCGCTTGGTGGTCGCAGGGAATCACCGTGCGCGTTTGTAATCTGGTCCTTTACGGAAGCATGTGCTGTTGTTTTTGGCTCGGTCTTTTTTTTGAGAAACGCCTATCCACGTCGAGAGTCTTGGCTACGGTGCTGGCCTTCTGCCTTGGCGTAATGACGGTAAGCTTTTTCTGGGATCTCATTTTTCTTGGCGGTAAGTGATCGATCATTCGCGGCACGACATCGGAAGCAGTAAGTTGGAATTGGACACTCCCGGTCATACGCGCGCTGCGATTCTGCAAATTCCAAGGAAGGCATTGCTGTTGAATCATGTGTCTCTAGCCAGAACTCGCTGGCGGGCCTTCCACGCTGTGTCACCCCTGAAATAGCCCAGACGTATCTTGTTCTTTCCTAGGAGCGATGTTGATGCGAAGCTTGTATGGATTCGATCTTTTGCGGGGTTGGATAATTCTTTGCACAGCGTAATTACGCCTCCAGGCTCAACGATCTTCG
>CAILBQ010000335.1 GCA_903832475.1 uncultured Acidobacteriota bacterium
CATGGCGTCAAGGAAATCTACGTGCATGCCTTCCTCGACGGCCGTGACACCCTGCCCACTTCCGGCGCCGGATACATCGCCGCCCTGCAGCAGAAGATGACCCAATACGGCATCGGCAAGCTGGCCAGCGTCAGTGGCCGCTACTACGCCATGGATCGCGACAAGAAGTGGGACCGCGAGCGCAAAGCGTTCCTCGCCATGGTCGCCGGTAAAGCCGAAGGCGGCGCCACGCACGATCCCGTTGCCCTCATGAAAGACCGCTACAACAACGGCATCACCGACGAGTTCACCATCCCATTCGTGGTGACCGATGAAACCGGCAAGCCCAACGGCGTTATCAAGGACGAAGACGTCGTCATCAACTTCAACTACCGCGCCGACCGCGCCCGCCAGATCACCCGCGTCCTGACCCGCGAGAGCGGCATCAACCAGGCCGGCGGCCGCAACCTCGACGCCTGGGAAGCACTCGACGAAGTGATTCCGCGCTCTGAAATTCCCAAGGGTCTCTATTACCTCTGCATGACCCAGTACGACAAGAACTACAGCCTGCCCATGGTAATCCTGCCGCAATCCATGGATAACATCCTGGCGAACATTCTTGGCGCGGCCCAGTTACGCAACCTGCGCGTCGCCGAGACCGAAAAGTACGCGCATGTAACGTACTTCTTCAACGGCGGCATCGAAACACCCTTTCCCGGAGAAGATCGCACCCTGATCCAATCGAAGAAAGTCGCTACCTACGACCTGGCTCCCGAAATGTCTGCGGAAGGCATCGGCGACACTATCGTCAACGCCATCAACGACACGGCCTTCGACCTCATCATCGCCAACTTCGCCAACGCCGATATGGTTGGCCACAGCGGCCAGTTGCTCCCCACCATCAAAGCCGTTGAATACGTCGACGCCCAGCTCACGCGCATCTATAAAGCTCTTCGCGAAAAAGGAGGAAGCTGGCTGATCACCGCCGATCATGGCAACGCCGAACAGATGATCGACCCCGCCACCGGTGGGCCGCACACCGCGCACACCACCAACCCCGTGCCGCTCATCTACGTCGGCGAAGACGCCAACAAGTTTACCCTCCGCCCTGACGGAAGCCTTCGTGACATCAGCCCAACCTTGATCAACCTGCTCAAACTCAACTTGCCGAAAGAAATGACCGGCGGCGACCTGCGCGTCCCAATCGCAAAGTAAGTCGCGGCTGACAACCGAAGCGGCCGAACGGCTCCTCCAGAATCGTGGAGTGCGGTGGACAAGCCAGTCTGTCTTCCCTTAGGGTGTCTGCAAACGATGAGACACCAAGGGAACGAACTCAACCGCCGCTCCTTTCTTCACCTCACCTCCGGCGCCTTGCTGACCGCGGCGGCCCGAGCCTCGGCTGCGCCCTCCATCAGCGAGCACGCCGGCATCGTGCGCGTGCAGGGTTCGAACTATCTCTGGCAATACACCCAGAATGATGATCGCTTCGCGCTCTACGACGCGCGGCATCGCCTCATGGTGAACGGTGTCATGCAGCCCGCCGTCATCGTCTGTTCCGCAAACGACCCCAGCCAGCGCCGCTGTTCCGCCGGCACGCCGTCCAAGCCGCTCGTCGAAGACGGCAAAGTTATCTTGACCTATGCCGGCGTCAACGGCCAGGGCACCATCACGCTTACCTGGCGCTTCGATGAACACGGCATCTGGACCGAGCCGGTCGTCTACCAGAGCGCCTCCGCCGAAGACATCGTCAGCTTCCACTACTTCGCCGCGAACCCGCCGAATGAGTCGCCGAAGACCGACGCTAGTCCCTCGCTCCATCCCACGTTTCTCGTCGTCCCCGGTGTCATCTCCGGATCGACCATCAGCCCCATCCTGCACAATGCAGTGAACCTCAACAACAGCTTCTGGCTCGGCCGCGGCAGCTTTCTCCCCGGCATTCAGCAGCAGTGGGCGCTGCCCGTCCATTACTTCTGCGGTTTCTCGACAGCCTCTCCAGTTTCCGGCGCCAACGCCGAGCGCAACCTCTACACGGAAGGAAAATCCGATGCCTTCACCTGCGGCTTAGCCGACCTTCCCGGTGGAGACCTGTTCCTGCAGATTCAACAGGGCAATGCCGGCCCCTGGATCGACTATCGCAGCGACCTCTGGCATCATCAGCGAACACCCGGCCGGCTCACTCTCGGAGCAACGCTGCTGTGGACCGTTGCCCCTGACTACTATGAATCGATTGCAGCTTATTACCAGGGATTGCTTCATGCCCGCGTGATACAGCGAAAGCAGAACTCGCCTCATAAGATGGCTGTGTCTCTAACTCCGCAGTTCTGTACATGGGGTGCGCAGCGCGTCGAAGACAAGGCCAACGACAAGCTCGACGAGGCCTTTCTGAACAGCCTCTACGGCCAGCTAAAGGCTTCCGGCATGCAGGCCGGCCTGTTCTCCATCGACGACAAATGGGAAGGCGTCTACGGCACGCTGGAGCATGATCAGCATCGCCTTCCCCATTTCGAACAATTCCTCGCACAGCTCCGCGCCGATGGACTCAAGATTGGCATGTGGGCAGCCATCATGCGTTGCGAACGGCCCGCTGACCTCGGCCTCACGCTGGACCAGATGCTGCGCCAGCCCGACGGCAAGCCCTTCATCGCTCACGGCGCGAACAACGCCAGTTACTACATTGCCGACTTCACCCAGCCGCAAGTGGCAACGGTTCTGACCGATGTTGTGCGCCGCTTCATGCGACGGTACAAGCCCGATGTTTTCAAATTTGATTTTGGTTATGAGTTGCCTGCAGTCGGCACCGCCGCGCCGCTCGACAAGCAGTGGACCGGCGAACGGCTCATGGCCAAGGGGCTCGATATCGTCATTCGTGCCATGCGCGCGGAGAATCCCGACATCGTGGTGATGTACTATAACCTCTCGCCGCTGTTCCTCGAGTACTTCGATCTGCATAGCCCCGATGATCTCTGGATGGACATCGGCGATTACGACATCGAGGCCAACCGGCGTCTGTATTTCTCAAGCCTCATGGGTCAATTGGGCGTGCCCACCTATGGCTCGTCTGGCTACGACTGGTCGAGTTCGCCATCGATCTGGTTCGATTCGGCAGCCCTTGGAACCATCGGCTGCTTGAACGATTTCGGCGGCGACGAACAAGGGGAAACACCATCCGCGGAAGAGATCGCTCGCTACAACGGAATAACCCACATTCTTCGGTCCACCACCGCATTTGAAATTCTTCCGTTCGATACCGTGCCGATTGGTCCCACGCTGGGGGCTCACGCCCGTTCCTGGGCTCGTTTTGAAGAGGGTCAACTGGTGCTGCTCGCTCAACGTCCGCCCCTGCCGGGCGAGGAAAATCGCCTCATGGCTTCTCGTCCCGCTGATTCGCGGGTCATGGATGTTCTTCAAGCGAAAGTACCGGTCATCGTTGCTTCGAAGAACGCTGAAGACATCACCCGCAGCCGCCGCCTGGCCATCGTCGCCTGTGGTGCAGGCGAGATTCAACTGCGTCGCGAACAAGGCAAAACGGCTTCGATCACCCACCA
>CAILBQ010000336.1 GCA_903832475.1 uncultured Acidobacteriota bacterium
CCTGTACTCGGTGCTGGAGCAGGAGTTGGAAACGGCCCGCAAAGACATCAAGCCACTGAGCCTGGTATTCCTGGATCTTGACCGATTCAAGACGATCAACGACGCGCACGGTCATCTGATCGGAAGCGAAGTTCTTGGACAAGTCGGCAAGCGCATCCAGGGCCTTTGTCGGATTTCAGACATTTGTTTCCGTTACGGGGGGGATGAATTCGTGATCCTCATGCCTGGAACCACCCGGGAAGAGGCGCTCCGCATGACGCGTTCGATTCACGCCGCCTTGGCTCGGGAGGTTTTCAGGGTCAGCAAAGGTCTGGAATTGCGGGTTGAGGCCAGCGCTGGCATTGCAAGTTGCCCAGGGGACGGCCGTACGGTTCATGCTATCCTCGGCGCGGCGGACAACCGCATGTACTCGGTAAAGAGCACCGGTCGCGGCCGTATCGAAGCCTGAGTTCTTCAATTCCCCTGCTGCCTGATGGGTGCAACCTTGGGAAACTCCCCCGAATCAAAATACTGACTTCGTCAAATTTGTCGGATTTTTGCACTGAGGGTTCCATGAACGACCAAAGCGGCTTGGCTCAAACCACGGTTGACTCCAAGGAGAATTTGCGCGAACCCAGCGAGCCTGAGCGCATCCGTACAGGAATTCTCGGCTTGGACGATATCCTCAGCGGCGGCCTGCCGAAAGGCCATCTCTACCTGGTGGAAGGCGATCCTGGCACGGGTAAGACTACCTTGGCTCTCCAGTTTTTGCTCGAGGGCATCCGGCTCGGTGAAAGCGTCATCTATGTGACCCTTTCAGAGTCGCGGCGAGAACTCGAGGAAGTCGCCCGCTCCCACGGCTGGTCCGCAGAGTCCCTTCAGATCTACGAGATGGTGCCTCCCGAAGACGATTTAAGTCCAGAAGCGCAATACACCGTCTTTCATCCTTCCGAAGTCGAACTGGCGGATACCATCACTTCCATCCTGCAACAGGTGGATGCGACCAAGCCGCAGCGGGTCGTTTTTGACTCTCTTTCCGAACTGCGCATGCTGGCGCGGGATCCCTTGCGCTATCGGCGGCAAATCCTGGCACTGAAGCGTCATTTCGCGGGAAGAAGCTGCACCGTCATGTTGCTGGACGATCGAACCGCGGAAGGAAGTCACGATCTGCAACTGCAGAGCATTGCGCATGGCGTGATCATGATGCAGAGTCTGGAACGGGACTTCGGTATCAAGCGCCGCCGGGTAGAAGTGCGCAAGTTGCGCGGTTCCTCCTTTCGCGAGGGTTATCACGACTACACCATCGAGACAGGCGGCATCTTCATCTATCCGCGGCTTATTGCGGCCGAACACAAGCCCGGATTTGTGCGTAAAAACGTTCCCAGCGGATTATCCCAGCTCGACGCTTTGTTTGGCGGAGGGATTGACACCGGCACGAGTACCTTGTTCATCGGCCCCGCCGGATGCGGCAAATCGACAGTCGCCTTGCAGTATGCAGTAGCCTCTGCCCGGCGGGGTGAAAAGGCCGTCATCTTCACCTTTGACGAAGCCTTCGCTACGCTCGTGGAGCGCTCCAAAGGGCTAGGCATGGATGCAACCGACTTCTTGGCGAACCGCAGTCTGGAGATTCTCCAAATCGATCCGGCCGAAGTTGCACCGGGAGAATTCGTCGCGCGCGTGCGAGAGTTGGTAGACAAGGAAAAGCTGCGCGTACTGGTCATCGACAGTATGAATGGCTTCCTGAACGCCATGCCGCACGAGCAGTTTCTTGCCATGCAGTTGCATGAAGTTCTGGCCTACCTTGGCCAGCAGGGGGTGGCAACCATCCTCACCATGGCTCAACATGGTTTTATCGGCGCCATGCAAACCCCTGTCGATGTTAGCTATCTCGCCGATTCGGTTCTGCTGTTCCGATACTTCGAGTTTGCCGGGGAAGTCCGCCAAGCTCTCTCAGTTATCAAGAAGCGCAGCGGGCCCCATGAGCGCAGCATTCGTGAGCTGCGATTCCAGTCAGGTGGCATCAGCGTGGGTGAACCGCTGAAAGAGTTCAAAGGCGTGTTGACGGGAGTGCCCAGCTTCGTCGGCAACCTGTCCATGGAGAACTCCCCTGCTTCCTGAGATCTCAGACAATGCGCACGACCTGCGCACCATCATTTTCACCCCAACGGGGAGAGACGGGCGTCTGATCGCCGGCCTTCTGGAACGACTGGCCATGCCCTGCCATGCGGCGAACAGCATAGAGGAAGCTTGTGAGCTCATCCACCAGGGCGCAGGCGCAGCCATCATTTCAGAAGAGGGTTTTGCCGGCGATTCGATTCACCCCCTGCTCGAGGTCTTGAAGCATCAGCCTCCCTGGTCTGACTTCCCTGTCATCCTGCTCACAGTGAGCGGCCGGGTGACAGTAGAGAGTGAAAGACTGCGCGCATTGCGGCGGCCACTGGGGAATGTGTTTCTTCTGGAGAGGCCGATTCGCCCGGAGACACTGTTGAGCACGCTTGAGATTGCCCTTCGCGGACGACAGCGGCAATATCAGATTCGCGATCAGCTGAAGCAGTACAGCCTTGCCCAGGAAGCGCTGCTGCGTTCTGAGAAATTAGCCGTCACCGGCCGGCTGGCAGCGAGCATCGCGCACGAAATCAACAATCCTTTGGAGGCCATTACCAACCTACTTTGGCTGATGCATACCGACCTGGCTCCCGACCAGCGGATGTCGCTGGTGAGCCAGGCCGAACAGGAGCTGGCGCGCGTAACCGAAATTACCAAGCAGACGCTTCGGTTCTACCGTGAGCCTTCGCAGCCTTCACCCACAGAAGTTGCTGCTGTCGTGGACTCCGTGCTCAAGCTGTACGCTTCGCGCCTTCGAGCGGCCGGGGTCACAGTAACCTGTGAAATGCCGAAGGAACCAGCAACCGTGATGTCGACCCCGGGAGAGTTGCGTCAGGTGCTGGCCAACATCATCGGCAATGCCATTGATGCCATGCACCATGGTGGCCGATTGCGGGTTCGTATCTCCATGCAACGGGGTTTTGCCGCTGACGACCGGCTGGTGCGGCTCACCATCGCAGATACCGGCTCAGGAATCTCCTCCGAGGTCCTTCCCACCATCTTTGAGCCCTTTGTCACCACGAAAGGCGAAACCGGTACCGGTCTGGGCCTCTGGGTGACATCCGAAATCCTCAAGAAGAATGGCTGGACGATTCGTGTGCGAAGCTGCCGGATCACCGGGCAGACGGGAACAGCCTTTTCGGTCGTGATCCCGCAATTCAGCGCGAAACAAGATGCATCGACCACCCTCTCACCCTTGATGGAGCGCAGCGCCTAGCCCAGGCGCTCAGACCTCCGGATCGGGCGAATCGAGTTCGGATTCACTTTCCGCGGCTTGCTTGTTGGCCAGATCCTCCAGCTGCTTTCGCCAGTCTAGGGTGTCGATAAAGCCGCGAGACTCACGCCAGCCCTCTTCGACAATGACATGCAGTTCCAGGTAGACGCGGGTACCAAGCAGCGACTCAATTTCCTTGCGGGCGCTGGTGCCAATGGCGCGCAGCTTAGCTCCGCCCTTGCCGATCAGGATGGCTTTCTGGCCGTCGCGTTCGCAATAAATGACAGCAGAGATGCTGGTAACCGGAAGCTTGACTTCGGCGAAACCTCCTCCCTTGAGGGGGCGGGGCTTCTTGACCTTGGCGGGCTGCGGCGGCGGTTCTTCAAATTTTTCAATGACCACAGCAGACGCGTAAGGGACTTCTTCGCCGGTCTCCATGAGGATGCGCTCTCGGATGAGCTCGGCAACGAGAAAGCGCTCCGGCTGATCCGTGAACTGATCCGGCGGATAGTAACGTTCTCCCTGCGGGAGATACTCGACGAGCTTTTCGACCAGCGTGTCGAGGCCGTCGCGCTTGCGGACACTCACCGGGATCACTTCCGCGAACTTAAACTGATTCATCAGGGATTCGATCAGCGGGAGAAGCTGTTCGCGGCGAATGAGATCGATCTTGTTGATGACCAGGAAGACGGGGCAGTCGAGCTTGCGAACCAGGTTGAGGACGAATTCGTCCTCGCTGCGCCAGCCGTGGTCGCGATCAGGCCGCTTGGGTGCAGGGGCATCAAGGGTAGGCTCGGTTCCCGGCTCTGCTGACCCTGGGACAGACGCTGGCTCGACCGATTCCGGAAGCTGCATTTCCCGGCTTGCGTCGACGAGGAGGATCACAATGTCCCGGGTTTCAAGCGCATCGTAGACTTCCTGCAGCATGCGGCGATCAAGCTGGCTGCCGGGCTTGTGCACGCCGGGAGTATCGACAAAGACGATCTGCGCGGCGGACCGCTTGGCTTTCGCGGGCACTTCAAGGACGCCCGTGATGCGGTTGCGCGTCGTCTGAGGCTTGCTCGTGACGATGGCAACTTTTTCCCCGACCAGGGCATTCAGCAGGGTGCTTTTTCCGGCGTTGGGCCGGCCAAGGATTGAGACAAATCCAGAACGCAATGCGTTCCTCCAGTTCTACTTGCTTTCTATTTGCTGATCTGTTGATCGAAAGGGGGTTGTGCGAGCGTGCTCTCGCCACTCAACTCCATCTCTTTGAGAGCTGCATCGGAATCTTCCGCAGCCTGCGACTCAGGAGCCGATCCGCCGCCTGACGGCGTAACGAAGAGCCGAACCTGCTCCACACGGCGGTCGGTGGAGGCGACGACTTCCATGCGCAAAGGGCCGACGACTACAACTTCGCCGGCGTGCGGGATGCGGCCTTCGGCTTCGCTGACCAGGCCGCCGACGGTCTGGGCTTCGTAATGTTCTTCAGGACGCCAGTTTTCGCCGGCCAGCTCGTCAAGCCGATCCACGTCGAAGCCGCCAGGTACGAGCCACACGCCTTCTCCTTCAGGCTGTGCGTCTTCGATGCGGGCGTCCTCTTCGTCTTCATGCTCGTCGCTGATGTTGCCCACGATCTGCTCGAGGAGATCTTCGATGGTGACCAGGCCCGCCACTTCGCCGTACTCATCGATCACGATGCGCATGTGCTGCTTCTCGCGCTGCATCTCCCGGAGCAGTTCCGGGCCCTTTTTCGTCTCGGGAACCAGTGCGGCGGGGCGCTGGATGCTGCCCACGGTTCGGGTGCTGGCTTCTTCGTCAGAGATCTGGAGCAAGTCGTGGGCGAAGGCGATGCCGGTAATCGAGTCAAGCGTGCCCGAAAAAACCGGCACACGGGAGAAATTGTGTTCGCGCAGCGCTTCGAGGAACGCTTCGAGAGACATGGATTCGGGGACGGCGAAAATCTGCGGCCGTGGGGTCATGACGTCACGCACCAGCTTGTCGCCAAATTCAACAGCGGAGCGCACCAGTTCGCGATCGCTTTCTTCGAGAATGCCTTCTTCCTGACCCGCCTCGAGCAGGGCTTCAACGTCGCCGGCGGATTCTTCCTCGGGAGTAACAGGCTCAGAGGCCAGCGACGCTACCGAGAGCAGGAAGCTGACCAGCAAGGTGACCGGCAAAACGGCAAAGAGCAGCAGGCGCACGATCCACACCAGGCGAACAACCCACATTCCGCGTGTCCGCTGGAAAAGCAGGAAGGGGATCACCTGGGTGCAGAAGACGGCGATCAGGACGACCAGCAAAATGGCTTGAAGAATTTCTTCCGGCGTGGGGCTTCCGACGAGCGGGCCGCGATCAAACAACAGGGCGCCAATTTCGAGCGAAAGTAGGCCCATGCCGAGATGCATGAGGATAGCGGCGGCCAAAGACGCGCGCTCTCGCGGCATCCAAAGCCGAGGCTCGACGTGCTGCTCCCACGCGTCGAGGTTGTCCTGCACTTCGCGAGAGAGGATTTTGCCGAATTCGTAGTACACGCGGACCATGTAGGACGCCAGCGTCACGACAGCGGCGAGGAAGACGAGGATGGATAACGCGGCGGCGCTCATCGGGTAAGCTTCCGGTTGCCGGGCCACACCTTGTGAACGGGCAGGCCTTGCATGCGCTCGACCAGGCCCGAAGGCAGCTTCAACTGCCCGCGAAGCTTTGCCTCGATCTTGGCCATCTTGCCCTTATCCGTCTCGTGGTCATGGCCCGCGAGGTGGAGCAGGCCGTGGAGCAGGAGGACGCGCAGCTCGACGCCGAGGGTGTGGCCCTGTTCGCGGGCCTGGCGGGCGGCGGTGTCAACCGAGATGGCAAGATCGCCGGCGAGGCCAGACGCAGGATCATTCATCGGGAACGACAGAACGTCGGTCGCCTTGTTCTTGTGGCGGAAGCGGCGATTGAGCTTGCGAATGCCGGCGTCGGTCGTCAACAGAACAGAAACCTCTCCGGGCAATCCCACGGCGGATTGCGCCTGGCGCAGGTAGCGCGTGAGCGTGGGTTTTGTGGGGAGGGCGGCCCGTGACGAGGTGCTCGCGGGTGGGACGGCAAGCTGGGGAAAGCCGTTGGCCGCCTCCGGTTGGTCTGGGTCGAAGAGGATCATCGTGCTCCGGAGAGAGCGATGCACGCGACCCCGGATATGTTGATGATACGGTATTCGGGGTTTTCGGGATGAGAAGAGACGGCCAAGGGCGGGTGGGAGGGTGTTGAGGCAGGATTTCCGCGTGCGCGGTAATCGACCCGGAGCAGCGGTGCGTGCACAAAAACTGGTATTAAGCCGACTTTTGAGGACTTATGAGCCGAGAGTCTCTCTACATTATTTACCCAGCATCGCTATTACTCAGCATCGGTGTTGGCGCGCCAACGAAATGCAATCTACACGCGCCGAACCTGCTCCCTTGTCTCTTCCTCAGGTGACAGCTCTCTTCGATTGCAAAAGTCCGTGTTCGTACAGAAGCCGTCCGTGCTCCGTTACGGTGAATTTAGTCCCATGCCTCGTAGCAATGCCAGCTGCAAACAACGCTGCCTCACCGGGCCTGTCGCCGCCGTGGTAATAAAAGGTGCCTGTGACCGCAATTTCTTTGAGAAATGTTTGGCCTTCACGTCGCAATGAATCGAGCACGATTGACAAGTCTACAAATTGATCCCAAGTCAGTTGTTTGTGTACGTGAGCACAGAACAAGCGGGCGAGGATCAGAGCTTTCTCGGTATCAAGCAACCTGTCAATTATGACTAGAAGATGTTCTGTGACCTTTCGACG
>CAILBQ010000337.1 GCA_903832475.1 uncultured Acidobacteriota bacterium
AGGGGAATGACAGAAAGAAAAGCAAGAGCGCAAGGAAAAACAAGTGCGCGCTAAGATGCGCTTAGAGACGCTTGAGTTCGACGAAAGCGAGAGCGCTTCCACGGCGATTTCGCTCAGGCTAGGCGGCCTACGCTGAGGACGGTGATGTCGTCGTTCTGGCCGTGCTGCTGGGCGGAGTCGGCCATCTGTTTGGCGGTGGCGTGTGCGGAGAGCATGGACTCGATGCGGGTGAATCCGAAGAGGGTGCGGTGACCGTCTTTGGCTTCGTTCTGCGCTTCGACCACGCCGTCGGTCATGATGACAAGGCCGTCGCCGAGGCCCAGGTCGAGGGTGGTCTGATCGTACGTGGCGGTTTCGGACATGGCCAGGGGCAGCGAGCCGGGGAACGTGATTTCGGCGCCGTTTTTGTATGGCGGAAGATGGCCGGCGTTGGCGAAGGTGAGTCTTCCTTGGTCTTCGAGACGCGCGACGAGGCAGGTGGCGAAGCCCGAGTGCATGCGATTGAAGAGGCGGCGGTTGAGTTCGTTCAGGATGTGGGCGGGCTCCTCGGTGTAGCCGCTGATGGTGCGCAGGGTGCCGACAATCATGGAGACGAGCATGGCGGCGGGCAGGCCTTTGCCGCTGACGTCGCCGATGACGACCAGGGTGCGGCCAGTGGCGAGAGGGATGACCTGGAAAAAGTCGCCGCCGACTTCGGCAGCGGGGCGGTAGACGCATTCGATGGCGTAGCCGGGGATGGCGGGGAGATCTTCAGGGACCATGACGCGCTGGACTTCGCGGGCCGCGGCCATTTCGCCCTCGAGGAGGGCTTTTTCGGTTTGGGCGCGGATGTGGCGGCGGCCTTCGCTGATGGAGACGTAGGCGAATCCGGCGTAGCCGAGTCCGACGCACGCGATGATGGCGAAGCCGTCGAAGAGCAGGCGGGATTGCAGGCGGGCGGTCTCCGCAGCACTCGAGAGGGCGGCATGGGGCGCGTCGGGCAACAAGTTGGCGAGCGCCATATTGGTCAGGGCCTGCAGGATGAACAGAGGGATGAAGGCTTTCCAGAAACGGCTGCTCAGGATCATGCCGGAAGAGGCGTAGCCGACTGCGAAAAACGCTGAAAGCAGGACGGAGACGGTGTAATGAAACGGGGACTGATGCCCCATGGCCATGACATCGCCGGCCACGCCGAGGCTGCTGAAGATGAGGAAGACGGCGAGGAGGAAGACGGTCGCGTTTTTTCTCGGGATGGTGTGCCAGGGGTTGGGGGTTTCCATGGGATGGGGAGACCTCAGCTTTCAGAGTGGCTAGCGCAGGTGGGTCGGTGTGCAGCTTTTTGGAGGGACGCTGCTTTGCCTTGGATTGTACTGTCTGCCGGCCATCGATGAGATACACGATGCGATTGCGTCGGCGCTGCTGGCTTTACAATGGGCGCTACGTGACTTGCTTCGCCAACTACATTTGGAGACCTGACTATGCGGCCTAGTTTTACGCTGGGGATTGAAGAGGAGTACCAGACGATTGATCCGGCGACACGTGATCTGCGGTCGCACATTGCCACAGAGATGCTGTCGCAGGGAAAGATGCGGCTGGAGGAGCGGGTCAAGGCGGAAATGCACCAGTCGGTCGTCGAGGTAGGCACGCGCATCTGTCACAACATTGAAGAAGCGCGCGAGGATCTGTACGACCTGCGGCGAAACATGATTCGGCTGGCGAAGGAGAACCAGCTGGAGCTGGTGGCGGGGGCGACGCATCCCTTCGCGGACTGGCGGAAGCAGGAAATTTATCCCGATCCGCGGTACCGGCAGGTGGTCAAAGATCTGCAGCTGGTCGCGCGGTCGAACCTGATTTTTGGCTTGCATGTGCATGTGGGCATCGAGGATCGCGAAGAGGCGATTCGCATCATGAATGGGATGCGGTATTTCCTGCCGCACATCATGGCGCTGGCGACGAATTCGCCGTTCTGGCTGGGATTGAACACGGGGTACAAGGGGTATCGCGCGAAGGTGTTTGAGAACTTTCCGCGGACAGGGATTCCGGATGCGTTTGCGAGTTATTCGGAGTATGAGAACTACGTTAACCTGTTGATCAAGACCAACTGCATTGATGACGGGAAGAAGATCTGGTGGGATATCCGGCCGCATCCGTATTTCAATACCGTCGAAGTGCGGGCTTGCGACATTCCGCTGCGGGCATCGGAGTCGATTGCGATTGCGGCGCTGATCCAGGCGACGGCTGTGCTGCTGTGGCAGCTGCATGAATCGAACCGCGACTATCGGCAGTATGCGCGGCCGCTGCTGATGGAGAACAAGTTTCGCGCGGTGCGGTACGGGCTGGATGGGAAGCTGATCGATTTTGGCAAGCAGGCGGAGGTGCCGGAGCGAGAGCTGATTCTCGAATATCTGGCGCTGGTGGACCCGGTGCTGGATGAGTTGGGGAGCCGGGACGCCATTGGCGGGATTCGCGAGATTCTGGAGACAGGGACGGGCGCGGACCGGCAGTTGGCGGTGTTCGAGAAGAGCGAAGGGGATTTGAAAGCGGTGGTGGACTACATGGCTGGCGAGACGGCGGCGGGGTTGTTCTAGGCACTTGCCGTGCGGGCGGACACGCTTCGCGCAGGTGCAGGAGCAGATTCCCGGGCAACCAGCGAAAGACGGCAGGTCATTCGCGACGCGCTTCGCGCACGTGCAGAAGCAGATTCCCCTGAGGGGAATGACAGAAAGAAAGGCGAGAACAATTCTGGATGCTAGCCGCGGCGGATCCAAGCTATAACCGGCTGCCAGATGCCGAGCTGGGTGAGGGGGATCAAAGTCAAGCTGGAGACCGTGATCAGGGTGACGCCAATCGCGGTGGTGCGATGGACGCGCCGCAGGGACCAAACGTCGTAAGCCACGACCAGCAGCGGCACAATGAGGATGATGGCGATGGTGGCCGGCAGGCGGATGGCATCGGGGAACGGCCATCGATTGACGGCAGGGCCGATGATGGCGAGAGTACCCAAAATCATAAGGCGCTTGTGCGAAGCCGGTGTGCGGCGGCGGATCATTCCCCACGCGGTGAGTCCGGCGAAGAGAAGCAGTTCCTCGGCGTCGCCGACCAGGATGAGTTCGGCGGGAATGCCGGTGCCATTGCGGCGGATCGAATCGCATAGAGTGAGCGCGCCGAAGGTGACCATAAGGGGCGGCAGGATCACGCCCAGAACTCCGAGTGTCATGTGCCAGCGGATGCGGCGGGCGGCGACGAGGGAGTTCTGCAGCACGAGGAGAAATATCCAGGAAACGAAGATCGCGCCGTGGATGTGCACGAGCGTATTGGGCAACTTGGCGCGCACCATGCCGGCGAGGAAATAGCTCTGCGCGAAGCCGATGAACACGATCGCCAGAATGAGCAGAGCCATCCCGGGAAAGAAGATGTCGTCTGCACGGAGCTTGCGTTGGGGCGCCATCACGGTTGCCATCGAATAACCTGCTTTGCGACCGGGAACATGCGGCCGGGCTTGAGATGGCTATGAGCGTAGCACGAGGCGGATTGATTCCAGCCGCAAAACGTATGCGGCGGCTTCAGGAATGGGGCGGGATGTAGTGGAAACGGATGAGGTAGATGTTTTGGCCGGGGCCGTGTTTGGCGATTTTGAGCAAGTCCAGGACGCCAAGGAAGCCAGATTCGCGGGCTAACTGCGGGGTGATGTCAGGGAAGCCGATGGATTCGATGGAATCGACTTCGATTTCGCCTTCACCAACCTTGTAGCGGCCGCCGACGCGGACGCGCGGGGATTGCCAGATGCGCACGCTGACCGTGATTTCGCTAGAGATGACACGGTCGCGGATGCGTTTTGCGAAGACCATTCAAGCCTCTCGGGCGGGGATTCGCGACAGCGTCATTCGGCGATGCGGGGGTATTCGCAGGCCACTTCTTCCAGCGCGGTCCAGCGATGTTGGCAGGTATCGCACAGCCAGGTCTCGGCACCCAGAGGTAGCGGCAGAGCAAGCAGGTAGAGCGAGGTCAGCGCAGCTTTGCGGGAAAACCCCTGGTAGGTAATGTCGGTGGACTGACACTGGGGGCAATGCGGCTGAAGGTAGGGGATGGCGTTTTCGTCGTAGTCGATGAAGTCGGGGATGGGCGCGTCGAGCAGTGCGACGGCGTCGGGCTCGTCTTCGGTTTCGACCTGGAGGCGGAGGCCGCCGATGAAGTTGGAGATCTGCCAGTCGAGGCGAATGAGGTTTTCGTCGCAGAGGTGAGCGGGGATGCCGCTGGTTTCGAGAAGGCTGCGGGCGACGATGGCTGCAGAGAGGTCGCGGTAGCGGCGGATGGTGGTGAGAGGCATTCGTAGGCATTATCGCGCATAAGCCGGCAATCCCACATCTCCCGCATACGGACACGGGAGATATGGGGCACCCTCAGTGTGCAACTCGGTTTGCGAGTTATTTGAAGTCGGGGGATTGGAAGACGATTTCGCCGTCGAGGAGGGTCATGAGGCATTTGAGGTTTTTGAGTTCGGCGGTGGGGATGGTGTAGAGGTTTTGTGCCCAGATGGCAATGTCGGCGCGTTTGCCGGGCTCGAGGGTGCCGATCTTGTCTTCGAGAAACATCTGGCGGGCACCCCAGGCGGTATAGCTGCGCAGGGCGGTTTTGGCGTCGATCGCTTCTGCGGTGCCGAAGGGGTGGAGACCGTAGGTGCCGTTCGAGGTTTCACGGGCGGTGGAGGCCCAGAGGCCGTAGCGGGCGGCGACGGGGGTGACGAAGTAATCCGAACCGCCGGACCAGAGGATGTGGCGGGTCTGGAGGGTCTTGAGGGGTTCGAGGCGCTGGGCGCGGGCTTCGCTGGCCGGGTTGCCCGAGCCGACGGCGCCGTAGCTGGCGGCGTAGATGTCGCCGATCCACCAGAGGAAGCCGGGCTGGAGTTCAGGGTAGCCGGCGTCATATTTCTTCTGTAAGTCGGCCATTGTGTCGAGGGCGTGCGGAGTAGGCAGGTTGGCGTGGATGATGGCATGGCGCAGGCCGGGTTTGGGCGACTCCTTTTCTACAAGGGCGTAGGTGTCGACAACCCAGTCCATGGCGCGGTCGCCGACTGCATGGGTGCCTACGGGCACGCCGGCCTGATGGAAGAGGCGGACCATCTTCTGGTACTCGGCGGGGTCGGTCTGGGGATAGCCGTGGTTGCCGTCTTCGCGCAGTTTGGAGTTGCGGAGCCAGTCATCGTATACCCAGCCGGTGCGCGCGCCGCCGGAGCCGTCCATGTAGATCTTGGCGCCGCAGGAGAGCAGGCGGTTATCCCCCAGAGAGGCGGGCAGGCGCGGCACGGAGTTGATTTCGTCGAGGGCGTGCTGGGCGGTGGCCACGGTGCTGCCAGTGTGCCAGAGGACGCAGATGCGGGTCTTGAGCTGCCCGGCGTCGAGCAGGGCTTTGTAGGCGACCCAGTGGAGCTGGAAAATGTCAGGATCCTTGACGGCGGTCATGCCTTCGCTGTGGAGGATGTTCTGGATGTAGAGGATGCCGGCGCGGACCTGTTCGGGGGTGGTAGCTGGAATGAGGTTGACGACCGGATCCATGGCGGTCTCTTCCTTGAGAACGCCGGTGAGCTGGTGAGTCTTGGGATCTCGGTCGATGGTCCCGGCCTTGGGATCGGGGGTCTGTGCGGTGAGGCCGGCGAGCTTGAGCGCTGCGGAGTTGGCGACGCCGTAGTGACCGGTGGTGTGGATGAGCCAGACGGGGTTGTTGGGGGAAACGGCGTCGAGGTCGGCGGCGGTGACGTAGCGGTGTTCGGCGAGCTTGCCTTCGTCCCAGCCGGCGCCTTCGATCCATTCGCCGGGCTTGGCTTTGGCGACGCGGGCTTTGACGCGGGCGACGATTTCGGCGACCGAGGTGGCGTCGGAAAGCTTGACGCCGTAGACCTCTTCGACGCCGCCGTCGGCGATGTGGGCGTGGGTATCGATGAGGCCGGGAGTGGCGGTGGCGCCTTTCAAGTCAATCACCTTGGCATTTGGCCCGGCGAGAGCCTGAATTTCGGCGTCGGTGCCTGTCTTCAGGATGGTGTTGCCGCGAATGGCGATGGCCTGGGCGACCGAGTCATTCGCGTCTACGGTGAGGATGTGGCCGTGGAGCAGGATCAGGTCGGCTTGAGGCTGCTGCGCGGCCAGGGGAAGTGCGAGTAAGAAGGGGAAGAGGGCGAAGCGGGAGGGCATGGGATGGTCCCCGATCTGGGAAGGTTCCATCCATTATGCGGCACCTGATTCAGGGCGCAGAGTCGATGCGGCGCATATTGCTTCAGGGACGGTCGGAGAAGAGCAGCTCACCGAGTTTGGCCAGATCGCGCTCAGCGTGACACTGGCGCAGGTAGAGGGCGAGCTCCTGGCAGCGCGAGCTGATTTCGGCGACAAACGCCAGGGGATAGGGGCCGTAGGCCCGGCCGAACCGGAGCAGGATTTCGGAGCAGGACTGCTCGATCTGGTGCCGGCACATCAGAGCGCACTGCTGGGCGGCGTGGGCGTCCTGGGGTGATTGGTCGATCTCGTTCCCTGCCCTGTCCAGACATGCCGACATGGTCCAGACGGCGGCTTCCATAGCTCCCAGGTGGGCGATTGTGTGGGGGTCGTGGCGGGATTGCTGGCGGGCGAAGTCGACGATGCCCATGGCACCGCCTGCCCAACATGCCGCGGGACCGCAGGCTCCGTGCCAAAAGCCGGGCCGGTCGAGGTACCAGTCGAGGTCACCGACGACCTGCTCGCGGCTTGCCTGGGTAGAGGTGAAGGTCACGGTGGCCGTATTGGTCGCGGCGAAGGTGCTGGTCTTCCATTCGGTGGTGTCGATGGCGATGGTGGAGGACTGATCGCGGAGGTCAATGTCCATCAGACAGGGGTGGGGTGCGCCTGCGGTGACGAGAGCCCTGTCCACGATACCCGCGCCGCTCGAAAACATCTTCGAGCCAGAGATGGAGAAGCCTCCATGGGTCTCCGTGCAAGAGAGCGGCTTGCCGGGGATTTCCGCTGCCCAGACGGCATAGATTGCGCCGGGTGTCGGCGTGCGGCCTGCTTCGGCGAGGATGGCGAGGGCATCGAAGTGGGCTTCGGCAAGTCGCGCCAGCGCGATATTTTCGCGGGCAATTTCGGCGAGAGCGTAATGGCGTTCCGCGGTGTCTCCGCTGCCGGGAAAAGGCAGCGTGCGTTTGCAGATTTCACGGAAGCGCTCGTGGATCGCGTCCGGCGTCATGCGAGAGCCTCGTTATGAGCGGCGAGAGCAGCGGCGAAGCCCTGCGGGGCGCGGCCGGCGCGGCGCCCGCTGGTCATTACTTTCAAGTGAGCCACGCTGCGCCGGGAACAACCGGGGATGGAGAGGCGATTCCAGAGGTCGTGATCTTCTGCGGTCGACAGCGCGGCCCATCCGCCGGCCTGGCGGTAGACGTCGGCACGGATGCCAATGTTGGC